>JBGTSL010000143.1:0-5388 GCA_041940325.1 Brevundimonas sp. | reverse complement strand
GAGCAGGCGCGCCTGCAGTTGCAGGCCCTGCGCCTGGTACGCGATGTAAGCGAGGTGCGTATCTGGGCCCGCGATCCCGCCAAGGCCCAGGCCATGGCCGCCGAGTAGCGCGAACGGAACACTTCCCGGATCGCGCAAGGCTCAAGAGCCGCGATCCGGACCAAGGGAATTATTTCCGCGGGGAGTCTGGATCACCAGGCTCCCCGTTTTCGTTCCCCGCCTCGAAGCCGTCCGAGCCCTCCAAGGAGGCGGCGCGAAGACCGAGGCCGCCCCATGTGCGTGATCGAACCCTCCCCTGTCGTCGAGACGCGGCGCCTGGCGCTGCGCGCCCCCGGCGCCCAGGACGTCAGCCGGCTGGCGGCGCTCGCCAACGACCCTGACATCGCGCGGATGACCCTGCGCATGCCGCATCCCTACTCGGTCGATGACGCGGAAGCCTTCGTGCTGGGCGTGGCCGGACAGGACCCGGACCGGGCCGCCACCTTCCTGATCGAACACGAGGACCACGGGCCCGTCGGCGTCATCGGCCTGTTCGAGGACGGCGATCCGGCGCCGGAAGTCGGCTACTGGATCGGCCGGCCGTTCTGGGGCCGCGGCTATGCGACCGAGGCGCTGCAGGGCGCGCTGGTGTGGGCGGCCAGGCGTTGGCGTCGCCGGGCCCTGGTGGCGGGCCATTTCACCGACAACCCGGCGTCCGGCCGCGTGCTGGAGAAGGCCGGCTTCCTCTATACGGGCGAGGTGCGCAAGGGCTTCAGCCGGGCGCGACGGGCCGACGCGGAAACCCGGCGGATGGTCTGGCTGGCCTGACGGCGGGCGAGGTCAGCCGAAGGCGGTGGGGCCGAGGATGGCGGCGACGGCCACCGCCCCGCCGATGACGGCCACCACCGCCCCGGCGATGAAGGCCGCCCAGGTGCGGGCCGCGCGCTGGCGGCGCAGGCCGCTGGTCTTGACCGACCTCAGCATGACGCCGGGCTTGGGCCCGAAGACTTCCGAACCGGAAATGTTGTGCTGGGACATGAACGCGCTCCCTGATCCACCGCCCCTTGCGGGTCAGGAGGAGCGAAGCGGTGTGGACAAGGCGAAACGATGGCGAACGCCGCTCACCCACCGATCCGTGATCGGATGAACCGCGTTCCGGGTGCGCGGGAGGCCCGGTTCAGCCGCAGAAGACCAGGCGGCCGCTGTACGCGCGATAGTAGCCGCTGCGCGCATCGTAGGACCGATAGTTGGCCCGACACCAGTCGATCCGGCCGGGGTCGCGGCCGCCGCCCCAGGTCGGAGCGCCGTAGCCGCCGCCCGGATAGACCAGATCCGGCCGCCCGTAGGCCCCGTGGTACGCCGTGGCCGCAGTCCCGTAGCCGTAGCCGTGGCGGTTATCGTAGCCATGGCCGTAGCCGCGCCGGCGCGTGACGTATCGGCCGTCATGGCCATGGCCGTAACCGTAGCCCCAGGTGCGCCCGTAGCGGCCGTAGTTGCCGCCATAGCCGGCCAGCGCCCGGTAGTCGCGCCGCGCCTGCGGACTGACGCGATGCCGCTGGTCCCGCCAACGCGCGCCGCAGTCGCTCCGGTTCGCATCCCAGAAGGCGTCGCAGCGGTAGTCGCCGGGCCGGTCCAGCTGGCTGCGCCAATCGAAGGCCGACGGCGCCCAGTTGGAGCCGCCGCGGTGGTGGCCGTAGCCGCTGTTGTGCGTCCAGGACTGGGCCGCCGCCGGGGCCGCCGCGGTCAGCGCGACTCCCGCGGCGAGGATCAGGGCGGACCGGATCGGGGACGGACGATACATGGTTAATCCTCCAGTGCGGCCCGGTACGCGGCCTGAAAAGACTGACATCCGGCGTTACAGGGTGACGGAGAGCCGGCCGCCGCGGGTGTGAACACGGCGCATCAGAACGACGCGTTCTTCGCCGCCCGCGCTGACCGGAGCGATGATGAACCAGCCGCCGTCCGGCAGGCCCGAGAAACCGAAACGGCCGTTCTCGCAGGTCGTGGACCGGACGTAGGAGCGGTAGTCGGCGCTGGGGTCGGCGACGGTCCGCGCGCGGACGATGGCTTCCGGCACCGCCGCCCGCTCGGTCGAGCCGTAGAGGGTGCGGATGCGGGCGCGGGTGTAGGGCGTGTCGGGCGTCAGGCCGACCGAGCCTGTGCAGTCGAAAGTCCGCCCGTTGCGGCGGTATTCCACGCGGCCGTCGATCGCAGCGCTTCCAGACCGGGTCGACCAGGCGAAGTCGTCCGCATTGAACACCGCCGGGCCCGGCGCGGGGCCCGGCGCGGGGCCCGGCCAGGGCGCGCCGCCGAAGCCGCCGTCCATCGGGGCGGTCTCGCAGGCGGCGAGCGCGCCGCCGAGCGTCACGGCGACGAGGATCGCGGGGATCGGCTTGCGGGGGGTCGTATGAGCGGCCATGGGCTCTCTCCGTCGGCGGCGCGGGTCGAACGTCTGATCAGACGCTGAACGCCACGGCAAGGTCAAGGTTGCGGTTGCGACGCCCCGGACGGTGGTCCAAAAGCTCGCGGCAGCCCGGCGCGAGACCGGGTATAGGGAAGGCCATGACAGTCACGTTTGACGACATTCTGGCGGCGCGGGAGCGGATCGCCGGCCAGGTCGACCGCACGCCGGTGCGCTATTCCCGCAAGCTGTCGCAACTGACCGGCGCCGAGGTGTGGGTCAAGTTCGACAACCTGCATTTCACCGGCAGCTTCAAGGAGCGCGGCGCCCTGAACCGGCTGCTGCAGCTGAGCCCGGACGAGCGCAAGCGCGGGGTGGTGGCGGCGTCGGCCGGCAACCACGCCCAGGCGCTGGCCTATCATGGGGCGCAGCTGGGCATCCCGGTGACCATCGTCATGCCCGAGGGCACCCCCTTCGTGAAGGCCGACGGCACCCGGGCTCACGGCGCGACCGTGGTGATCAAGGGAGCGGACTTTTCCGGATCGACCGAGGAGGCGCACCGCTTCCGCGATGAAGAGGGCATGGTGTTCATCTCGGCGTTCGACGACGCCGGCATCGTGGCGGGCCAGGGGGTCTGTGGTCTGGAGTTCATGGAGGACGCGCCGGATCTGGACGCCCTGATCGTGCCGATCGGCGGCGGGGGGCTGATCGCTGGCACGGCCATCGCCGCGAAGGGCTTGAAGCCCTCGATCCGCATCTTCGGCGTCGAGGCGGCCATGTACCCCTCCTTCTCGGCCAAACGCCGGGGCGAGGCCCCGAAATGCGGGGGTCAGACCATCGCGGAAGGCATCGCCATCAAGGCCGTCGGCGACATCCCCTTCGCCCTCGCCGACCCGCTGGTCGAGGAGGTGCTGGTCGTCGACGAGGCCGATTTCGAAAAGGGCGTCGCCTTCCTCGCCACGCTGGAGAAGACGGTCGCCGAGGGCGCGGGGGCCGGCGGTCTGGCGGCGATGCTGGCCTACCCCGAGAAATTCCGCGGCCTGAAGGTCGGCCTCGAACTGACCGGCGGCAACATCGATTCGCGGATGCTGGCCGTGGTGCTGAACCGCGAGCTGGTGCGCGAGAAGCGGCTGGTCGTCTATCGCATCCTCGGCGACGACCGCCCCGGCATGCTCTCGAAGATGAGCGCGGTGATCGGCGGCCTGGGCGGCAACATCATCGACGTGGTGCACAACCGGCTGGCGCTGGACGTGCCGGCCAAGGGCGCGGAGTTCGACATCATGGTCGAGACGCGCGGCGAGGCGCATGCGGACGAGATCAGACACGAGCTGGAAGAGGCGGGTTATGCGCTACGGATGGGTTAGAACGGCGGCCGTGCTGGCCATGGCGGCGGCGCTGGCGGCGTGCGGGCGCGAGCCGGCGCCCGGGGTCGACGCGGACGCCGCCGCGAACCTGCGGGCGGCGGAATTCTTCCTGCAGTCCAATGCGACGGCCGACGGGGTCCGGACCCTGCCCTCGGGCGTGCAGTACAAGGTGCTGCAGGCGGGCCCGCCGGGCGGAGAGCGGCCGGACGGCAATGATCTGGTGCGCGTCGACTACGAGGGCTCGCTGATCGACGGGAGCGTCTTCGACAGCTCGTTCGAACGCGGGACCCCGGCGGTGTTCACCATCGAGGAGGGCATCTCCGGTTCGATCATCCCCGGCATGCGCGACGCCCTGCAGCACATGACCGTCGGCGACGAATGGCTGGTCTACATTCCGCCGGCGCTGGGCTACGGCGAGCAGAGCGGCGGCGAGAGTCCGCCCAACAGCGTGCTCGTCTTCCGCCTGAAACTGCTCGAGGTGGCGGCGACCCCCGGCGGCACGCGGGCCGCGGACGTGGCCCACGGCTGATCCCGCGCGGCGGCATCAGTCGGCCGCGGGTGGGGCTGGCATCAGGTCTCCGAACGGAGCGGCGTCTTCAAGGGCGCGGCGGAAGGACGGCCGCGCCATCAAGCGGCCGTGCCAGGCCTTGAGCCGCGGCCGGTCGCCGAACGGCACCAGCCGGCGGGCGTAGGTCAGGATCGGAGCGGCGGCGCAATCGGCGAGGGTGAAGGTCGCGCCCGCGCCCCAGGTCCGGCCATCGCCGAGGCGGCGTTCCAGCAAGTCCCAGGCGGTCGCGATCTCGGCCGCATCCAGCGCCATGACCGCGTCCGGCGGCGGGGCCCCGGCCCGGCCCAGCCGGTGGAAGATGATCCGGTTCATCGGCCCGCCGACATAGGTGTCGATGATGCGGTCCACCCAGCGGGCTTCCAGCGCCGCCTCCGCATCGCCCGGGATCAGCCGTCCGCCGCCCGCCATCCGGTCCAGGTATTCGATGACGATGCTGGATTCGTGGACGGTCCGGTCCGCCGCCGTGTCGATCAGGACCGGCATCCTGGCGAAGGGCGACAGCGCCCGGAACTCGGCCATCACCGATTCATCGGCGAAGTCGACCAGCTTCGGCTCGAACGGCAGCCCCAGTTCGTAGAGGGCGACCAGGGCCTTCTGCCCGTAGGCCGAATAGGGATGGGACCAAAGGATCAGGGTCATGGTCGGTCTTTCCTCCGGCCGATACGCAGGTGGGTGGCGCGCTCTCCCGCGGTGCTCTCGATCACCTCGTAGCCGAGCGCCGGCAGGTCCAGATCAGCCCAGAACGGCTCGCCCCGGCCGAGCAGCACCGGGGAGATCGCCACATGCAGTTCGTCGACCAGCCCCGCCTGTAGATACTGGCGGATCGTCTCCGCCCCGCCGCCAATGCGGATGTCCCGGTCGCCGGCCGCGGCGCGCGCTCGCTCCAGCGCGGCGACCGCGCCATCGGTGACGAAGTGGAAGACCGTGCCGCCCTTCATCTCCAACGGCGCGCGCGGATGACGCGTCAGGACGAAAACGGGGCAGCGATAGGGGGGCTCCTCGCCCCACCAGCCCTTCCAGCCGTCGTCGGGCCATGGTCCGCGCGAGTGGGCGAACATGTTGCGGCCGAGGATCCA
>JBGTSL010000142.1:0-5393 GCA_041940325.1 Brevundimonas sp. | reverse complement strand
TGCTGCCGATTCTCCTCGGTGATGGCGCCTTCGAGAACGAGCGGTTCGAGACCGGCTCGGGCGGCGTAGATGGCGGCGGTCCAGCCGGCGGGGCCGGAGCCGATGATGGCGACACGAACGGTGCGGGGAGTGCTCATGCGCGCTAATCTAGGGTCGATTCCGGCAAGATGCGACGGACGGAGGGCCGCATGACCAACAAGACTGTGAATCCCGGCGCATTTATCGCCATCGGCATGGGCGCGGGCGTGGCGATCGGCGTCGCCATGGGCCTGGCGCTCGACAATATGGCCTTGATGGGAGTGGGTATCGCGATCGGCTCGGGGCTCGGCGTGGCCCTGATGGCCGCGGCCCAGGCCAGGGCCAAAGACCAGTCGTCCGACGGCCCCGACGCGGACGGCGGCTAGGCGGCGTCCGGCTCCCGACCCGTCAGACCGCCCTCTGATATGGCTGGAAACCGCAGTTCGTCGGTTCGACCAGCAGGTAGATGACCTCCGGTTCCGTCACCCCGGCTTCGGCGGCGACGGCCAGCCCGTCCAGTTCCGCGAACCAGGTCACCTCGTCGCGCCCCAGCACGCGCGGCAAGCCGTATTTGACGTATTCGCGCCCACGCACGGTGATCGGCTCGTTGTCGCGAAACCACGTCCGGCCCCGGCCGTGGCCATAGGGCGATTGCTCCGGGTGGGTCCACCGGCCGTTGATCCGGACGGCGTGGCCTTCCTGATTGGCGAACGGCGCATCGCCGTCGAAGAAGACGCCGACCTCGATCGCGAAGATGTGGTCCGTGCCCCCGACGTAACCGCAGCCCTCACGAATGCGATCGGGCTTGTAGACCGGTTGCTGGCCGGCCGGGTTGGCGGATTGCTGCGGGGCGCCGGCGACGGCGGCGGCGAGGACGAGGGCTGCGATCATCATGCCGGGATGCTAGTCTGGGCCCCGCTCGTTGCGCAACCGGGAGTCGGATATGGAAGGCCGCAGTCATCTGGGCGTCGGCATCGCCCTCGGGGTGGCCATCGGCGCCGGCCTCGGCGTGGCGACGGACAACCTGGCCATGGGAATCGGAGTCGGCGTCGCCATCGGCGTCGCGCTCGGCCTCGCGATGGATCAAAGCAAGCGCCGCAAGGGCGGGCGGGACGAAGCGCCGCCGCCCGCCGATCGGGACGGCGACGCGGGCCAGTGACATCTTTGACGGGGGGGCGGTCTCGATGACCGATGCGGCCAAACAGGCGCGGGAAACGCGCAGCCTCATGCGCCGCTTCATGGCAAACGTCCGCAGGGGCGTGGACCACGATGAGGTCGCCGACGCGGTCTACGAGAATGGCGGCCTCACCGGCCGCTATCTGATCATGACTTTCATCTCGGCCGCGATCGCGATTCTCGGCCTGATGCTGTCGTCGCCCGCCGTGGTCATCGGCGCGATGCTGATGTCGCCGATGATGGGGCCGATCGTGGCGCTCGGCTTCTCCCTGACCCTGCTGGACTGGGCCGAGCTGAAACAGTCGCTCACCGCGCTCGGGATCGGCTTCGGCCTGGCGCTGCTGGTGGCCATCCTGCTGACGGTGCTGTCGCCGCTGAAGGAGCCCACGGCCGAGATCCTCGCCCGCACCCGACCGAACTTCTTCGACCTGCTGATCGCCGTGTTCTCGGGCGTCGCCGGCGCCTACGCCGTCATCAAGCAGCGCGGGGAGACGATTATCGGCGTGGCCATCGCCACGGCCCTTATGCCGCCCGTCGCCACCGTCGGTTTCGGGCTCGGCACCGGCGATCTGCTGATCGCGGGTGGGGCCTTCTTCCTGTTCATGACCAACCTTGTGGCCATCGCCCTCGCCGCGACCCTTACCGCCACCTTCTATGGCTTTCGGCCGCGGATACTCGAACGCCCCCAGCCTTGGCGGGCGCTGGCGGTGGTCGTGGTTTTCGCGCTGCTGTCCGCCCCCCTTGCCCTGTCGCTCCGGGCCATCGGGCGTGAGAGCCAGGCCACCGCCGAGACCCGTCTCGCGGTCGACGAGATCTTCGAAGGCGCCGATTCCCGCGTCACCCTGCTTGACGTGCGTAGCGACGGCGACCGCATTTCGGTCTCGGCGCTCGTCAGCACCCGCACCCTCGTAGCGGACGCGCAGGCGCGGCTGCGGGAACGTCTGGACGCCGCGCTGCACGCGCCGGTCGAAGTCGTGCTGGACCAGATCGTCGTGGCCGACCCGCAGGCCGCCGCCCGCGCCGTCCAGGCCAGCCAGGTGACCGCCCCCGATCCGGTCACGGCCCTCCGCAACCGGCTGACCGAGGCGGTCCCTTTCGCCACCGACGCCATCATGCTGGACGGGCAGGGCAGGAGAGCCCTGATCCTGCTGCGCCCCGACGCCGGCCTCGATCTCGCCAGCGCCTTCGCGCTCGAGAAGGCGCTGCAGGCACGGTTCGAAGGGGTCGACGTCTGGGTCACGCCGCCGGTGCATCCCTTCGACACCGTCGACCTCGGCGATCCGACGGCGGTGGATCGCGCAGCCTGGGCCCTGGCGCGATGGCGCGCCCAGCCCGCGGTCCGCTTCTGCAGGCCCGAGCTCGCGCCGGAGCCGGCGGAAGGCGAGACCGCTCAACCCGGCGCCCAGGAGCGGTTCGTCGCCGCCCTCGCCGCCGTCGGCGTCGCCCTGTCGACCGATGACGGCCCCGCCTGCCGCGGCGGCGACCGGAACCTGGCGCGGATCGCGCTGGACTGAAGCGCGTCGACCAGCAGCGGGCGGCCGTCTATCTGCGGCCCCGCCGCTCCAGAACCGCGCGCGCGGCCCGCGCCGTCTCGTCGAGCGGTTCATAGGTCCAGCCGCCGACTACGCCGTCGAACGGGCGGCTCGCGCCACGCTGGCGTAGATCTTCGTGCAGGCGGGCGAACTTGCCGGCGGGCTTCAGAGGCGTCATCGGCAGGATGTGCACCGGCGCCCCGGTCGAGGCGGCCTCGGCCGCCATATTGGCGCTGTCTTCGGTGACCAGCACATGGTCGGCGAAATGCAGGAAGGCGAAATAGGGGTTCGGGCCTCTCCCGTCCCAGATCAGGCCGGGCAGGCCGGCCAGCCGTGCGGTCATCACCTGTTTCGCCGCATCGGGCGTCCGGCGCGAGAAGGTCAGCATCAGAGAGCCGCCGGCTGCGGCGACGGCCGTCGCGATCCGGTCGGCCAGGTCGGCGGCGTGGTCCTCGGGCAGGTCGAAGGCCATGGACCGGCCGCCGATCAGGGCCGCCACGCGCGGGCGGGGCAGGGGGGACAGCGCCGCCTCAAACGCCGCCGCGCCCTCGGCCAGCCGCCCGCGCGTCACCCGGTGCGGTGAGCCGGTGATCGACAGAACATTGGAGCTGGTCAGAGCGTCGTGGGCTGGCGCGACGATCAGATCATACGCACCTGTGTTCCAGCGCGGGTCCTGGGTCTGGACGACGAAGGTCCGGCCGCCGGAGCGCGCTTTCGCCTTCACCGACAGCGGCAGGGTCGCGCGTCCGGTGGCGATCCACAGGTCGGGCCAGGCCTCGCCGGGACCGGGCTCGACCGGGTCCGAGGCCCGGTCCAGCATCCAGTCGGCCTTCAAGGCCGACGGCAGTTTGTCGAAGGCCTTGCGCCAGCGGATGCGTTTGACGGCGATCTCCGCCGGGGTCAGCCGCCCCACGGCCTCGGCCAGTCCGAGCGCCTGGTTCTCCATGCCGGCCCGGCCGTCGGAGACGACCCATATCGACAGGGGGGCGGTCACACGGTGTCGGGGCGTGCGATCCAGCACATGGCCTCGACCTTGTTGCCGTCGGGGTCGCGCAGGAAGGCGGCGTAATAGCCGGGCGCATACTCCGGTCGCGGCCCCGGAGCGCCGTCGCTGTAGCCGCCTGCCGCCAGCCCGGCCTCGTGAAAGGCGGCCACGGCCTCGGGATCGGCAGCATTGAAACAGACGTGGGCCCCGACGCCCGCGACGGCGACGCCCCGATGGTCGCGCGGCAGATTGGCCCAGAATTCGGGGAAGGTGCGGCCATAGCCGATGCCGGCGCCGTGTTCCATGATCCGGCGCGCGCCGACGACCGCCAGCACGGCGTCGTAGAAGACGCCGGCGCGGTGCAGGTCCGTGACGCCGACCGAAACGTGCGACACCAGCGGAGCGCGCGTTCCGGAGGGCTGTGTCATCGGCCTATTTCCACTCGACCTTGAGGATTTCGTAGGCCTTCACACCGCCGGGGGTGTTGACCTCGACCACGTCGCCGACCTCCTTGGAGATCATGGCGCGGGCGATCGGCGAGGCGACGGAGATCTTGCCCTGCTTCACGTCGGCCTCGTGTTCGCCGACGATCTGGTAGCGGCCCTCTTCCTCGGTGTCCTCGTCGACCACGGTGACCGTGGCGCCGAATTTGACCTGGTCGCCGTCCAGCTTGGAGACGTCGATGACCTGGGCGCGGCTGATCTTGTCCTCGATCTCGGCGATCTGGCCCTCGATCCAGCCTTGGCGTTCCTTGGCGGCGTGATATTCGGCGTTTTCGGACAGATCGCCGTGCTCGCGCGCCTCAGCAATGGCCGCGATGACGCTCGGCCTTTCGACCGACTTCAATTGCTTCAACTGATCGTCGAGGGCGCGATAGCCCTCGGCCGTCATCGGCACTTTTTCCATATGTCGTGATTTCTTGGTTAGCCCGACTGATAACGTACTCGGCACAGAGGTCGCTGGGCGCACGCGACCGGCCCAAGAGGGTAGGGCGCCCTTGACCCAGGTTCAAGGCCTCGCGTCAAACCGACCGGGACGCGGTCCTGTTGCGGCCACGGGCGTGGACCTGCCGGATCAGGCTCCAGGCCAGCCAGGCGACCGCCGCAAGACCTGCCGCCATGAACAGGCCTGACAGCAGCAGAACGCCCGCGGCCATGAAGGCGAGGACGAAGGCGACGGCGGCGGCGAGGGCCGCGATGACTTGTATGGTTTTCAGTCGCATGGCCCGTTAACGGTTCCGGCGCGCGGGGGTTGCGGCCGCGCTGGCCGGCTTTTCCCGTCACGGTCGCACTGTGTCTTCGGCGCCGGCTCCTGCGGGGCGATCAGGCGTAGCTGTAGGGACCGCCGCGCTCCAGCGCCCGCTGGTACGCCGGGCGGGCGTGGATCCGCTCGAGGAAGGCCTTCAGCCGCGGCTTGTCCGGACCGTAGCCGAGCCGGCTGCCGGCCGCCTCGACCGGGAAGCTCATCATGATGTCGGCGGCCGAGAAGGCGTCGCCGGCGAACCAGTCCGACTTCGACAGTTCGGCCTCCCAATAGTCCGTATGCGCCTTCAGTTGCGGCGCGATCAGACTGGCGTCGACCTTGCCGGCGATGCCCGCGGCGATGGGGCGGATCAGCAGCGGCGACCGCTTCGGAATCTGGCTGAAGATCAGCCTGAGCAGCAGCGGCGTCATCGCCGAGCC
>JBGTSL010000141.1:0-5401 GCA_041940325.1 Brevundimonas sp. | reverse complement strand
CGTAGCCGACGATGCCGAGGGTCTTGCCGCGCAGTTCGCGCGCGCCGGTCGCCGACTTGTTCCACTCGCCGCGGTGCATGGCCGCCGACTTGTCCGCGACGTCGCGCAGCAGGGCGATGGTCAGGCCGATCGCCAGCTCGACCACGGATCGGGTGTTGGACCAGGGGGCGTTGAACACGGCCACGCCGCATTCGGCGGCGGCGTCGAGGTCGATCTGGTTGGTGCCGATGCAGAAGGCGGCCACGGCCATCAGCTTGTCGGCGGTGTCGAGGACGCGGGCGCTGACCTGGGTCTTGGAACGGACGCCGAGCACGTGGACGCCCTTGATGCGCTCGATCAGGGCCTCCTCGGAAAGCGCACCTTTGGCCGTCTCGACGTGGTAACCGGCCGCCTGCAGCCGCTCGACGGCGGCGGGGTGGACGTTTTCCAGCAGCAGCATCCGCATCCGGCTGCGCGGATAGGACCAGCGACCGGCCAGGCCCTCGAGGTGGAGCAGCTCATCGACCGACCGGACCTCGGCGTCGGCGGCGGCGACCACGCGGTCGCGGCGCACCACCTCGGTGAAGGCGTAGAAGCGGTCGGCCACGCCGGCTTGTCTGACCTCGGCGTCGGTCCAGCCGTCTCCGACCATGACGACCGGACCGGGCAGGTTCAGGGCCTTCAGCGCCGCGGCCTTGCCAAACGGGTCGAGCAGGGGGCTGTCGGTCACGCCGGTCGCGCCGCCGTCGGCGTCCCAGGTCAGATCGTTGGCGACGATGCGCTCGGAGGAAACGCCGAGGGCCCGGGCGACCGGAGCGATGACCTGCCGGAAGCCGCCCGAGACGATCACCACCCGTTCGGCGTTGTCGCGGAAGAAGGCCAGGTTGCGGCGCACCGAAGGGGTGAGGCGGGCTTCCGCCTCTCCCGCCAGGCGGTCGAGATGGGCGCGGGTCAGGGGCAGCAGCGCCAGTCGGCGCGTCAGGGCCTCGCCGAACGGCATGTCGCCGGTCATGGCCCGGTCGGTCAGGCGCGCGATCTTCGCCCTTGCGGCGTCGGCGTCGGGAGAGCCCTCGAGCGCGATGTCGGCCAGGACCTCGAGGGTCTCGAAGTCGACGAGGGTCGAGTCGAAGTCGAAGACAAAGGTCGCCGCGTCAGCCATTCCGGAACCTTGGCCCACCTTCGCACCTGCAGCAACGATCGTCTTCCAGCCGGCGAATCCGAAAAACGGTATGGCAGGGTCGGCAGAGTCGGCGCCGGAATTCGCTGTGTCAGAGTCGGCAGAGTCTACATCGGCGCGCCCCTGGCGGGGCGGCGGGGATGCGATTGTCAGCGACCGGCGGAGCATCCCGACAGTATGCGCCCGCCGGCTTATCCGGATGGGAGATCGCCTTTAGAAACAGCCAAGTTACTGAAAAGGCGGGGGATCGTCTTCAGAATCCGACTATAATTTCGCCGATTGCAAGCACAGCGACCGGGCCGACCGGCGGAAATACGGTCAGACCCGTCAGAATGGCGGGCAGCTCAGAATTTGCCAAGGCTGCGCAGCCGGCTGTCCGGACGGCGCGCGTCGAGCGCCGCCGCGCCGACCGCCGCCGCGATCGTGGCCAGGGCCAGCAGGGCGCCGCCTTCCTTCGCATGGTCGCGGGCGTAGGTCCCGGCTTCGGAGGCGTAGCGCCGGGCCCGCTTGCCGTGCTTCTTCAGCGCCTTGCGCGAGGTGTGGCGGGTATCGTCGAAGAAGCGCCGCGACCTGTGGCGGGCGTCTTCGCCGAAGTCGGCGGCGCGCCCGCCCGCCTCGCTGACCCCGCGCCGAACGCTTTCGGTCAGGTCTTCGAAGCGGGTGCGAAGGCCGTCGGCGTCGACCCAGCCGCGCGGGTTGAAGCGGCCGCGCAGGCTTTCCAGCCGCGTCGGGCCGGTACGCTGGTTGAGCAGGAGGGTGGCCAGGCCGACCCCTGCCAGAATGGCGACCACGCCGGCGGCGACGCCGGGGTGTTTGCGGACTTCGGCGAGGGCGGAGAACTGTCGGACCATCGGGTAGTAGACCTCTTCATCGAGACCGTCCTCGGTCGGGTCGTAGAGCCCGTCCTCGTCCGGCTGCCACGCGGAACGCCTGTCCCGCATCAGGGAAGGAGCGAACCGGGCGAAAAGAGGTTCCGCCACGCCGGGCAGGACCGAATAGAAGCTGGCGATCAGCCGGCCGCCGCCGCCGACGGTGATCTCGCGGATCGGATGCTCGGCGCAGTACAGGATGGTGTCGGCCACGACGTGGGTGGCGTAGACCGGCTGCGGGTTCTGCACCGCCTGGCCGGTCAGGTTGCGGGCGTGCCGGTTGTAGGGCGTGTCGATGGCGCCGGGCTTGACGAGGCTGACGGTGACCGGGACCTGGTCCCGCATCAGCTCCATGCGCAGGGCGTTGGTGAAGCCCTTCACCGCGTGTTTGGAGGCGGAATAGACGCCCTGCACGGGGATCGGCGCGTCGGACAGGATGGAGCCGACGTTGATGATCGCGCCGCCCCCCGGGCGCTCGCGCAGATGTTCCGCCGCCACCAGCGAGCCGTTGACCACGCCCCAGTAGTTGGTCTCGAAGAGGCGGCGCTGGTCTTCCAGCGCGGTCTCGCGGATCGGGCCGTAGATCGACACGCCGGCGTTGTGGACCCAGGTGTCGAAGCCGCCGAACAGTCGCCGGCATTTCTCGGCCGCCTCGGCCAGGGCGTCGTGGTCGGCCACGTCGGCGACCGCCCAGGCCGCCCGCGCGCCGGTGGCCTGAAGCTCCTCGGTCAGGGCCTTCAGGTCGCTTTCGCCGCGCGCGATCAGGAAGACGCAGGCCCCGGCCCGCGCCGCCCGACGGGCCACCGCCAGGCCGACGCCGGAGGTCGCCCCGGTGATCACGATGGCCTGCTGTTTCAGGGGCTTGAGCGTCGCTTTGGTCATGAAATCGCCGGCTGGATAGGGTCTGTAGGCCTTCGGGGAACGGGGCCGCGGCCTCGCTTGTTCCTGCTGTAGCACGCTGCTCTTACCAATCGCGATTCGGGCGCCTATCTTGCGGCGCTTCCACACAATCTTCTTCCCAGAGGACCGCCGTGACCGATCACGCGCCCGCCGCCGCGCCGTCTGACAACATCGCCGCCGCCTTCCAGATCGAGGGCTGGCCGGTGCGCGGCCGTCTGGTCCGGCTGGGCGAGACCATCGACGCCATCCTGTCGGCCCACGCCTATCCGGAGCCGGTCGCCGCCCTGCTGGGCGAGGCCTGCGCCCTGGCGGCCCTGATCGGCTCGAGCCTGAAGTTCGAGGGCCGGCTGATCGTCCAGGCCCAGGGCGACGGCCCTGTCCGCTATGTCGTCGCCGACTACGACACCCAGGGGCACCTGCGCGGCTACTGCCGGTTCGACGAGGCCGAGGTCGCCGCGGTCTCGCAGGGCTTCTCGCGGCCCGGGGCCCGGACCCTGCTGGGCGAGGGGCTGTTCGTGATGACGCTGGACCGCGGTCCCGATTTCGAGCGCACCCAAGGCATCACGCCGATCGAGGGCGAGAGCCTGTCTCTGGCCGCCGAACACTATTTCCAGCAGTCCGAGCAGATCCCCACCCGGGTGCGGCTGGCCGTCGGCTCGGTCACCTCCGACAGGGGCACGGCGTGGCGGGCCGGCGGGGCGCTGATCCAGCTGATCGCCGGCGACGCCGCCCGCGGCTCGACCGAGGACGTCTGGGATCGCTCGCGGGCGCTGTTCCAGACCCTGGGCGACGACGAGCTGATCGACCCGACCGTGTCGCCCGAGACCCTGCTGTTCCGCCTGTTCCATGAGGACGGGGTGCGGCTGGAGGACCCGCGGGCCCTCCAGGCCGTATGCCGCTGTTCGAAGGACCGAATCGGCACGGTGCTGGCCTCCTTCGCGCCCGAGGAACGGGAAGAGATGGTCGAACCCGACGGCAAGATCCGCGTCACCTGCGAATACTGCGCCACGGTCTATGAGCTGGAGCCGGAAGAGATCGCGGCGGGCTAGGCTCGCCGAACCCCGGCTTGCGAAGCGCGTACCTGTCGGTCATGCTCCCGGTGTCGATCAGCGGCAGGGGAGGATCGCATGACCACGGAATCGCACACCCAGGTGCAGAGCTTCGACTGGAAGCACCTGTTCTTTTCGTTCGAGGGCCGCACGCGGCGGTCGCATTTCTGGATCGGCTGGCTGGTCTGCCTCGGCGCCGGGGTGGTGTTCGGCTGGATTCCTCTGCTGGGCTTCGTCCTCTCCATCGCGCTGATCTGGCCGAACCTGGCGATCACGGTGAAGCGGCTGCACGACATGGGACACACCGGCTGGCTGGCGGCCATCCCCTATGTGGTCGGCATCGTAGGCACCATCGTGGCGGTGATGATGATCGGCGCCAGCGCCTTCATGAACGCCTCGGCGCTGGAGAATGAGGACCCGGCGGCCATCATGGCCCTGATCGGTCCGGCCTTCGGCCTGTTCGGCCTGATGTTCCTGGTCGGGCTCGGCTTCCTGCTGTGGATCGGACTCACCGACAGCCAGCGCGGTGACAACCGGTTCGGGCCGAATCCGAAGGGGATGTAGGCCGGAGTCTCCGAGAGCTTCGGGACTGTTCGCCGGCGGGGCTCCGCTCCGCCGGCTTCTAGCCGCCCAGATCGAGCGAATAGCCCGCCGATCGGACGGTGCGGATCGGATTGACCGTGCCCTCGATGTTCAGGGCCTTGCGGAGGCGGCCGACGTGGACGTCGACGGTGCGGGCCTCGACGTAGACATCCGAACCCCAGACGGCGTCGAGCAGCTGTTCGCGGCTGAACACCCGGCCGGGGTGCTGCATCAGGTGGTCGAGCAGGCGGAATTCGGTCGGTCCGAGGTGGATCTCCTGACCGGCGCGGCGGACGCGATGGGCGACGCGGTCGATGACGATGTCGCCGTGGGTCAGCCGGTCGTCGGCCAGGCCCGGACGGATGCGGCGCAGCACGGCGCGGATGCGGGCGTTGAGCTCGACCATGGAGAACGGCTTGGTCATGTAGTCGTCGGCGCCGGTGTCGAGGCCGCGCACGCGGTCGGTTTCCTCGCCCCGGGCGGTGAGCATGATGACCGGCAGGTTGCGCGTCTCGGGCTTGCCGCGGATGCGCCGGCAAACCTCGATCCCCGACAGCTTGGGCAGCATCCAGTCCAGCAGCACCAGGTCGGGAAGACGCTCCTCGATCTGCAGCATGCCCTCCTCGCCGTCGGCGGCGACGACGACCCGGTAACCTTCCTTCTCGAGGTTGTACTGGACCAGGGTGGCCAGGGCGTCCTCGTCTTCCATCACCAGAACATAGGGCTGCACGGCGGTTCTCCGGAACTCAGTCGTCGGTCGGCGGTTCGGGGGTGTCTTCGGCGGTGTCGGGCTTCCAGCGCGGACGCTCGCCCGAGAATTCCTGACCGGTGATCTCGTAATAGAT
>JBGTSL010000140.1:0-5445 GCA_041940325.1 Brevundimonas sp. | reverse complement strand
CAGCTCCAGCATCCGCGCGAGTAGCAGCGGGCCCATCTCGGAGATGGTCGCGCGCACCGGATGGCCGGCCTGGCCGAACAGGTCCCAGAACACCGTGGGCGCGGCGGCCGGATTGAGCGCCAGGTTCATCTTCTGGGCTCGCGCCAGCATCTTCTCGTTCGGCGTCCCGAGCGCGGCGACGCCCGAGAGGTCGCCCTTCACGTCGGCGGCGAAGACCGGCACGCCGGCGTCGGAGAGGCCCTGGGCGAGGCTCTGCAGGGTCACGGTCTTGCCCGTGCCGGTGGCGCCGGCCACCACGCCGTGGCGGTTGGCGCGGTTGAGCAGCAGGACTTCGGCCCGGCCGCCGTCGTCCGTCGGGGACTGGCCGAGAAACAGGCCGGAGGCGGCGTCGGTCATGGGGAACTCCGGGGAAGGATCGGCGCTCATGCTCTACCGGCGAGCGCGGCGGTTCAAGGCCGGTCAGTGTTGCTGATCGGGGCCCGATTGACGGCGACCCCGGGGAGCTCGACCATATGCCGATGAAGAACCCGATCAGCCTGCCGACCTCGACCGTGGCGCGCAATGCGCTGGTGACCGTCGCCGTCGTCGCGACAGGGGGGGCCGTCTACTGGCTGCGGGACATCCTGACGCCGCTGGCCATGGCCATCTTCCTGCTGATCATGATCGACGGCGTGAAGCGGTTCATCGAGGACCGCACCCCGGTGCCGGGGCATCTGGCCGGGGCGGCGGCGCTGATCCTGGTCATCCTCGGCTTCTTCGCCTCGATCGGCATCGTCGTCTACGGCGCGGCCGGCTTCTTCGACGAGTCGACCGGCGTGGTGGCGCGGATCGGACCGCGGCTCGACCAGATCATCACCGATTCCTACCGGATGGTCGGGGCCCAGGAGCCGCCGACGGTCAGCGACCTGATCGGCCGGATCGACGTCGGCAGCTATCTGGCGATCATCGCCCGGCAGGCGCAGGGCGTGGTCACCGGCGCGGTGTTCGTGCTGATCTACCTCGCCTTCCTGCTGGCATCGCAGGCGGGATTCCGGCGCAAGCTGGTGGGCATGTTCCCCGACCGCACGGCGCGGGGGGAGGCGCTGGAGGTGTTCCAGCGTGTCCGCGGCGGCGTCGAGGGCTATCTGTGGGTGCAGACGGTCACCGGGGCGCTGATCTGCGCCTGCGCCTGGGTGCTGATGCGGGCCGTCGGCCTGCCGAACGCGGAGTTCTGGACCTTCGTCATCTTCGTCGTCGGCTTCATTCCGGTGCTGGGCGGCGCCGTGGCCGGCCTGGCGCCGCCCCTGTTCGCCCTGGTGCAGTTCGAGACCTACTGGCAGGCGGCGGTGCTGCTGGTCGGGCTGCAGTCCATCCTGTTCATCAGCGGCAATGTGATCCAGCCGCGCATGCAGGGCGACAACCAGAACATCGATCCGGTGGTGGTGCTGCTGTCGCTGGCCTTCTGGGGCAAGGTCTGGGGGGTGGTCGGCATGTTCCTGTCGACGCCGCTGGCGGTGATGGCCATGGCCATACTGGCGGAGTTCAAGGGCTCCCGCTGGATGGCCATCCTGCTGTCGGGCGACGGCGAGCCCTACGCCGAGGCGGACGGCCCGCCGAGGGCCCCGCCGAGCCGCGTCAACCCGCCGCAGGGCAAGGGCGACTGACCCCGTTCCGGCGCCCTTGATTGGCCACAACCGGCCCCTATCTCAGCCCTGTCGCCGCGGCACCCCTCCCCCCAAGGCCGCGGCGCCCAGATCGGCGCCACCCCTCCCCTCCTGGGCGCCGGTCCGAACAGGCCGCCGGATGAAAGTCCGGCGGCCTTGTCGTTTCCGCCGGGCGCGGTCGCCTGTTGCGAGAAGAACACGCCTTTTGAGCGTCGTGACCCCAGCGCCACATATCGCCGTTCGAACCGGAACAGGGCCGCCCGCGTCCCGTTTGCTGCGGCCGGGAGGGGGCTCCCACCGAACTTCAAGGACATCATCTCCCATGCTGAAGACCGTATCCGCCGCCTCCGCGGCGCTCCTGCTCACCGGCGTCGCGGCGCCCGCCCTGGCCCAGACCGCCCCTGACTGGTCCGGCCCCTACATCGGCGTGTTCGGCGGCCACGTGGAAACGCGGGATGACAAGAACGAGACGCTGGTGTTCGACCGCGATCTCGACGGCGAGTACGACGACACCGTAACCACTTCCGGAGGCGACGACGCCTTCACCAGCTTCTGCGCCGACCAGATCAGCAGCGGGGCCAAGCCGTGCGACAGCGACGGCTCGGGCGTCGAGGGCGGCGTCAAGCTGGGCTACGACATGCAGTTCGGGCGCTGGGTCGTCGGCGCGGTCGGCGAAGTGGCCGGCTCGGACGCCGAGGACAGCGTCACCGGCTTCAGCTCGACCCCGGCCTATTACAGCTTCACCCGCACCCTCGATCACACCGCCGCCCTGCGCGCCCGCGTCGGCTATGCGGCGGGTCCGGCCCTGATCTACGCCACCGGCGGCGCGGCCTACGGCAAGGTCGAGAACAGCTTCGTGACCAGCAACACCGCCAACAGCTTCACGGTGACGACGGACGAGGACGACGCCGACGGCTACCAGTTCGGCGGCGGCGTCGAATGGCGGCTGGCCCCGAGCCTGACGGTCACGGGCGAATACATCTATTCGGATCTCGAGACCGGCGAATACAACATCCGCGTCGCCGGCAACGGCACGACGCCGGCGACCAATCCGTTCATTCTGGCCCCGAACACCACGGGCACGGACATGACCCGCTCCGGCGACTCGTTCAAAACCCACGCCTTCCGGCTGGGCATGAACGTGCGCTTCTAGAGACGAGGCCGCGAGCTCGCAGCTCATGGAAAGCCGGTCCCCCTGGCGGGGGCCGGCTTTCTTCGTTTGGGGCTTCCCGCCGCCCTCCGCCTGTCCTAGTGGAGCCCGGTCGGGTCGACGGCTTGCCGAAGCGGCGAAGCGGCCTAGTCTGACACGTTTTCCCCCGGCGGCCCCGTCAGCGGCCGCGTTCCGCAAGAGAGCCCTTCATGCCCGGCGCCTCCGCCCCCTCGCTCCCTCAGGCGATCACCCTGGAAGCGCTGGAGGCGAGTTTCGCAAAAGAGCTGGGCGGCGCGCCCGACGCGGCGGCGCGCTCCTACCTGGCCCAGGCCCATGACGACTATGTCGCCGACGAGACGCCGGAACTGGGCGGCGACGACCTCGCCTGCCTGCTGGCCTCGGTGTGGAAGTCGGCGACCGGGCGGAAGCCGGGCGAGGCGGCCCGGATCACCCTCGGGCCGGTGACCGGCGCCGGCGGGCGCGCCGCGGGCTATGACGCCATCGCCATCATCCAGGACGACCGGCCCTTCCTTGTCGACAGCGTCATGGGCGAACTGGCCGAGGCCGGGGTCACGGTGCGCTCGATGTTCCACCCGATCGTGGAGCTGAACGGGGTGCGCACCTCGCTGATCGTGGTGGTCATCGACCCGGCTCCGCAGGAGCGCCGCGACGCGCTCGGGGAGAGCCTGGCGGCGACCATGGCCGACGTGCGTGCGGCGGTGTCGGACCACGGGGCGATGAACGCCCTGATGGCGCGCTCGATCGCCCATCTGGAAGCGGGCGTGGCCGGGGTCGACCCGGACATCCTGGCCGAGAACCTGGCCTTCCTGCGCTGGCTGGAGGCGGACCATTTCGTCTTCCTCGGGGCCCGCGACTACGACTATCCGCGCACGAAGGACGGCGGCTACGAGGCCGAGGCCCCGCTGTCGCAGTCGGGCGACGGCCTGGGCGTGCTGGCCGATCCGGAGCGCACCGTGCTGCGCCGCGCCAACGAGCCGGCGGTGCTGACCCGGTCGATGAAGCGCCAGCTGAACCTGTCCGAGCCGGTGACGGTGGCCAAGGCCAACGCCCGCTCGCGGGTCCATCGCCGGGCCTATATGGACTATATCGGGGTCAAGCGCTTCGGTCCGGACGGCAAGCCGTCGGGCGAGACCCGCTTCGTCGGCCTGTTCACCGCCGAGGCCTATGACAAGACCGCCAACGAGGTGCCGCTGCTGCGCCGCAAGGTGGCCAACGCCCTGGCCCGGGCCGACAAGACGGCGGGGTCGCACAGCCACAAGCGGCTGAAGAACATTCTCGAGAATTACCCGCGCGACGAGCTGTTCCAGATCGGCGAGGACGAGCTGCTCGAGATCGCCCTGGGCATATTGCACCTGCACGACCGGCCGCGGATCAAGAGCTTCACGCGCAAGGACCCGTTCGACCGGTTCGTGTCGGTGCTGACCTTCATCCCGAGGGAACGGTTCAACCCGGCCGTCCGGGAACGGATCGGGCGCATTCTGGCCAACGCCTGGGGCGGGCGGCTGTCGGCCTGGTACCCGCAGCTGTCGGACCAGCCGCTGGTGCGCATCCACTACATCATCGGGGTGACGCCGGGCGATCATCCGTGCCCGGATCAAGCCGAGTTGGACGCCGAGATCGCCGAGGCCGGACGCGGCTGGGTCGACCGGTTCGAGAGCGCCCTGCGCGCCGCCGACGTCGACGACGTCCAGGTCGGGCCGCTGAGCGCCCGCTGGGCCTGGGCCTTCGGGGCCGGCTACCGCGACCGCTACGACGCCGACGAGGCGGTGCGCGACCTGCAGGCGGCCGACCGGCTGAACGCCTCGGGCCTCAACGACGGCGGCGATCCGGTGGCGGTGCGGGCCTTCCGCAACGGCCGCGACGGGCCGCTCAACTTCCGCTTCAAGCTGTATCGCCGGGGGACGGCGGTGCCGCTGTCGGACGTGCTGCCGATCCTCGCCGACATGGGGCTGAAGACGCTGGAGGAGTGGGGCCATTCGCTGAGCCCTCTCGGCGGACCCGAGATCCACGTTCACGAATTCCTGCTCGAGGATCCGCGCGGCGGCGACCTGCATTTCGACGACGTGCGCGAGCCGTTCGAGGCGGCCTTCGCGGCGGTGTGGACGGGGCGCACCGAGAGCGACGGCTTCAACCGGCTGGTCATCGAACTGGGCGTCGAATGGCGCGAGGCGGCCCTGGTCCGCACCCTGGCCCGCTATCGCCAGCAGACTGGCCTCGATCCGAGCCAGGCGGTGCAGGAAGAGGCGCTGCGCGACTATCCGGCGGTGGCGCGCGGCCTGCTGTCGCTGTTCCACGCCAAATTCGACCCGGCCGCCGGCGGCGACGCGGCGTCGCGCGAGGCGGCGGTCCAGGAGCAGTGCGACAAGCTGATCGCCCTGCTGCGCGACGTGAAGAGCCTCGACCACGACCGCGCGCTGCGCCGCATGGCCCTGCTGATCCAGGCGATCAAGCGGACCAACTATTTCCAGACCGGCGCCGACGGCGAGGCCAAGCCGCACATCTCGATCAAGATCGCCTCGCGCGAGATCGACGACCTGCCGCTGCCGAAGCCCTATCGCGAGATCTTCGTCTGGGCCCCGCACGTCGAGGGCGAGCACCTGCGCTTCGGGCCGGTGGCCCGGGGCGGGCTGC
>JBGTSL010000139.1:0-5496 GCA_041940325.1 Brevundimonas sp. | reverse complement strand
CGCCGGGCTTGACCCAGTCGCCGCGCACCATCTCGGGCCGGCCGACGGCGGCCACCAGGATGTCGGCCGTGCGGCAGAGGGCCGGCAGGTCGCGGGTCCGCGAATGGGCGATGGTCACCGTGCAGCTCTCGCCCAGCAACAGCTGGGCCATGGGCTTGCCGACGATGTTCGAGCGCCCGACGATCACCGCGTTCAGCCCCGACAGGTCGCCCAGTTCGGACTTCAGCAGCATCAGACAGCCCAGAGGCGTGCACGGGACCAGCCCCGGCAATCCGACCGCCAGCCGCCCCGCATTGACCACATGGAAGCCGTCGACGTCCTTGTCCGGGTTGATCGCGCCCAGCACCGCCGAGGCGTCGATGTGGCCGGGCAGGGGCAGCTGCACGAGGATGCCATGAATGCCCCGGTCGGCGTTCAGGGCGGCGATCAGCGCCAGCAGCGTCTCCTGGTCGGTCTCTTCGGGCAGCCGGTGGGTGTCCGACCGCATCCCGGCCCGCTGCGTCGTCTCGCCCTTGTTGCGGACATAGATCTGGCTGGCCGGGTCTTCGCCGACAATGACTACGGCCAGGCCGGGCTTGACCCTGTGCGTCGCCTCCAGCCGGGCCGACGCGGCGGCGACGCGCTCCACCAGCCCGGCGGCGAAGGCCTTGCCGTCGATCAGGGTCGCGCGGGCGGGGTCGGCCGTCATGGTTCGGCTCCGGTCGTCAGGAATGGTTCGGGTGAGCGCGATTTACAGACGGCGCGGTTCGGCGTCTATGATCGCGGCTGTATTCAGGGGGACCGCATGCGCCGTCACACCATCCTCGCCGCCGCCAGCTGTCTGGCGCTCGTCCTCGCCGCCGGCCCCGTCCTGGCCCAGTCGGCAGGGCCGCTGGCCGTCGGCGCCACGGTCGAGGGGACGATCGGGGAGGGCGACCTGACGGCCGCCGACGACGCCTATCGCTACGACGACTACGCCGTCACCGCCCGCGCGGGCCAGCGCTTCGAGGCCATCCTCCGGTCCGGCGAGTTCGACGCCTGGCTGGAGGTGTTCCCTCCGGACGGGACGGCCGAGCCCCTGGCCGCCGATGACGACGGTCTGGGGGAGGGCACCGATTCGCGTCTGCGTTTCACCGCGCCGGAGGCGGGGACCTACACCCTGCGGGCCCGGCCCCTGTCCGGACTGGAAGGCGGCGCCTATACGCTCAGCCTGACCGAACGCCCGCCCGCGCCGCGCGCGCCGCGCCCCTCGGGCATTCGCGTCGGCCAGACCCTGAACGGCGACCTGTCCGCCCGTGATCCGGAGACCGACGACGGCCTGCCCTATGACGCCTTCAGCTTCCGGGCGCGGCAGGGAGAGCGGTTCGCCGTGGCGCTGGACAGTGAGGCCTTCGACCCGGTGGTGCGCGTCGGCCGGTCGGTCGACGGCACCTTCGTCCAGCTGGCCGAGAACGACGACGGCCCGGATTCCGGCCTCAACTCGCGTCTCGTCTTCACCGCGCCGGAGACCGGCGAATACCTGATCCGGGTGACGCCGCTCGACGTGACGGGCAGCGGCGCCTACAGCCTGGCGCTCGAGGAGGGGCCGCCCCCCGCCGACGCCCAGCCCATCGCCATCGGCGCCGCCGTCGACGGCGAGCTGACGGAGGCCGACGGCAAGAGCGAGAGCGACACCCCGGCCGACGCCTGGCGGTTCGAGGGCCGCGAGGGCCAGCGCGTTCGCATCGACATGACCTCGGACGACTTCGACACCTACCTCGAGCTGTTCGACGAAAACCGCGTCAGCCTCGACGAGGACGACGACGGCGGACCGGAAGGCGCCAACTCCCGCATCACCATCACCCTGCCGCGCACCGGGGCCTACATCGTCGAGGCGAGAGCCTTTTCCGACGGGACCGGCGCCTACAGCCTGACGATCGCCGAGGTGCAGCCGGACCGGGCGCCGGAGCCGATCGCCTTCGGGACCTCGCTGCAGGGCGAGATCGGCGAGGGGGACCCCCGTGACGACGACGACCGGGGCTTCGACGCCTTCAGCTTCTCCGGCCGCGAGGGCCAGCGCATCCAGGCCATCATGCGCTCCGGCGACTTCGACACCTATCTGCAGATCGGCAAGGCGGACGGCGAGTTCACCGCCCTGGCCGATGACGACGACGGCCTGATGGAGGGCACCGACTCGCGGCTCAATTTCACCTTGCCGGAGGACGGCGACTATGTCCTGCGCGCCCTGCCGCTCGGCTCCGACGCCGAGGGCCTCTATTCGCTCGAACTGATCGACCGGGGACCCCAGCCCCAGGCCGGCAGCCTGCTGATCGGCGCGACCGCCTGGGGAACCCTGACGGCTGCCGACGCAACCACCGACAGCAACAGTCATTACGACGCCTATCGCATCACCGCGCGCGAGGACGAGGAACTGCTGATCACCATGGTGTCGAACGACGTCGACAGCTTCCTCGTCATCGGCCGGGTCAAGGCCGACGGCGCCTTCGAGGTGCTGGGCTCCGATGACGACGGCCTGACCGACACCCATGCGAAACTCGAATGGACCGCCCCGGACGACGGGACCTTCGAGATCCGGGCCGGGGCCTATCAGCATGGCCAGACCGGCGTCTACGCCCTGACGGTCGAGAAGAAGCCCGGAGCCTGACGGCGACGGCGGAGTAGGCGTATGGCGAAGACTGCCGCCCGCAAGGACCAGCACCTCGACGTCATCCTCGCCGGCAAGGCGCGGCACGGGCGGGCCGGCGGCTTCGCGGACATCCATTTCATGCACGAGGCCCTGCCGGACCTCGATCACGGCAAGATCGACCTCGGCGTCGACTTCCTCGGCCGGCGCCTCAAGGCGCCCCTGCTGATCAGCGCCATGACCGGCGGCCCGAAGCGCGCCGAGGCCATCAACGCCCGTCTGGCCGAGGCCGCCCAGCATCTCGGCATCGCCCTCGCCGTCGGCTCGCAACGGGCCGCCCTGGAAGCGGAGGGACCGACGCCGGGCCTCGACATGGTGCTGCGCCTCAAGGCCCCCGACACCCCGATCCTGGCCAATATCGGCGCCGCCCAGCTGACCCGCGGCTTCGGCGTCGACGAGGCGCGTCGGGTGCTCGACATGATCGCCGCCGACGCCCTGGTCGTGCACCTCAACCCGCTGCAGGAGGCCTGCCAGCCCGAAGGCGACCGCGACTGGTGGGGCGTCGGCGCCGCCCTGGAGGCCCTGGTCAAGGCGCTGGACGCGCCCGTGCTGGTCAAGGAGACCGGGGCCGGCATCTCGGCCGCGACGGCGAAGCGGCTGGCCGCCGTGGGCGTGGCCGGCATCGACGTCGCCGGCGCCGGCGGCTCCAACTGGGCCATGGTCGAGGGCGAGCGCGCGAAGGATTCCGCCGACAAGGCCCACGCCGCCGCCTTCGCCGACTGGGGCGTTCCCACGGCGACCGCCATCGCCGAGGTCCGCGCCGCCTGCCCGAAGACCCTGATCATCGGCTCCGGCGGGATCGTGGACGGCGTCGATGCGGCGAAAGCCATCCGTCTCGGCGCCGACATGGTCGGTCAGGCCGCCGGCGTCCTGACCGCCGCCACCGTCTCGACCGAGGCCGTCGTGGCCCATTTCCGGACCGTGATCCGGCAGCTCAGAACGGCCTGTTTCTGCACCGGCTCGCCCAACTTGACCGCCCTCAGGAAGGCGCCGCTGCAGGGTTGAGTCCGCCCTGTCAGATTTCGCAGGGTGCCCGCTGGCGGATCGGCCCTACAATGGCGAGGGTTCAAGCAGGGGCTGAACCGACTCGGGAGACACATCGACATGAACACCATCATCGGGACGCTCGTCGCGGGCGGATTGCTGATCGCCGCCACGCCTGCCGCGGCCCAGTCGGTCATCCGTCCGGGCGACAGCCTCCAGGGCGCGCTCAGCCGGTCGGACCGTGTGCTCGACGACGGCAGCTTCTATGACTGTTTCAACCTTCAGGCCGGCCCGGGCGAGCGGCTCGAGATCACGATGCGCTCCAGCAGTTTCGACGCCTATCTGGCTCTGGTCCGGGGCGCCGACTGCCCGGTCGGCGGTGAGGCCGAGACCGATGACGACGGCGCCGGCGGCGTCGACTCCCTGATCCGCACCACCTCGCGCGGGGGCGCCTGGTCGATCCGGGCCAACAGTCTCAACGAAGGCGAGACCGGCCCCTACACCCTGACCGTCCGGACCCTGGCCGCCCCCCCGCCCCCGCCGCCGCCCGTCGATCTCGGCGGCGGCCAGGCCCAGCGGTTCGGGGCGCTGGCCGAGGGCGACGCGCTGGCGGACGACGGCTCCTTCTTCGACTGCTACGCCTTCGAGGTCGGCGCGGGCCAGACCCGCCGGATCCGCCTGATGTCGCCGGAGTTCGACGCCTGGATGTCGCTGCACGAGGGTGGCGGCTGCGACGCCGAGATCGCCTCGGACGACGACGGCCTCGGCGAGGGCACGGACGCCATGATCGAGCGGACCTTCCCGCGCGGCGGACGCTATTCCATCCGCGCCAACAGTCTGTCCGCGGGCGAGACCGGCCGCTACCGGCTGGTGCTGGAGATCCCCTGACCGTCAGGCCGACGGCAGCAGATCCCCCGCGAACGCCCGATACCGTCCCGCCCGCACCCCGTCCGTCGCGCGCGCGATGTCCGGCGCGAAATAATGGTCCGAGCCATAGGCGGCCGCCGCCTCGCGCACGATGGCGAACACCCGCTCCAGATCGGGCGAGCTGGTCAGCGGCCGGTGGAACTCCAGCCCCTGCGCCGCCGCCAGCAATTCGATGGCCACCACCGTCGCCGTATTCTCGGCCATGTCCAGCAGCCGCCGCGCGCCGTGCGTGGCCATGGAGACATGATCCTCCTGATTGGCGCTGGTCGGAACGGTGTCGACGCTGCACGGATGCGCCACCATCCGGTTCTCGGCCACCAGCGCCGCCGCCGTCACCTGGGCGATCATGAAGCCCGAGTTCAATCCGCTCTCCTTCACGAGGAAGGCGGGCAGGTCGCTCATCTTCGGATCGACCAGGATCGACGTCCGCCGCTCGGAGATATTGCCGATCTCGCACAGGGCCATGGCGATCTGATCCGCTGCGAAAGCAACGGGTTCGGCGTGGAAGTTTCCGCCGGATATCACGTCTCCCTCGTCGATGAAGACCAGCGGATTGTCGGTCACGGCGATGGCTTCACGCTCCAGCATGGCGGCGGCGTTGCGCAGAAATTCCCGGCGGCGGCGTGGATCGGTCAGCGTTTGCACTTCGGAAACAAAATGCCGGCGGATCGTCATGATCTTGTCGGCCGTCTCCGCGCCGTCCCCGTCCGAGCGGACAATTTCGTAGATCGCGAAAATGCAATCGAGAGCGGGCTGACGGTGGCCGCGATACGCGGCTGGCTTTTCCGCGCCGTGCCGCGGGTCGGGCATGTTCGGCGCGTGCCAGCGCCCCTGATCAAGAAGGACCGACAGGTCACGCAGAATATCCGATCGAACGCGGTCCGCGCCTGGGGAGCCAGCTCCGGTCTCGGTGACGAACTGGC
>JBGTSL010000138.1:0-5540 GCA_041940325.1 Brevundimonas sp. | reverse complement strand
TGCGGTTGACGGTCTCGGGTGGGAGGCGGCGAATGGGCATGGACGCTGAACTATGGGCTGATCCGGCGGGCGGGAGAAGCGTCGCTTGGCCTCGCCCTGTGGTTCGGTCACTATCGTCTGGGGACAGGGGAGATTTCCGGAATGCGCGGCCTTCTGATGAGCGGCGTGGCCATGGCCGCGATCATGATCGGCCCGTCCGCGGTCGCCGACGCCACCTCTGACCGGGCGGTGCGGGACCTGATCGACCGGCCGCAGGTCTGCGGTCCTCCGGCCCCGAACGACGAAGGCGCGCCGGTCGCCGACATGGTGATGGTCGACGGCTTTGGAACCGGCGGCTTCGAGATCGCGACGACCAATCCCGAGGCGCAGGCCTGGTTCAATCATGGGGTCCGCCTGCGCTGGGCGTTCGAGCATTCGGAATCCGTCCGGGCCTTCCGCAAGGCCCGCCTGCTCGATCCGGCCTGCGCCATGTGCGCCTGGGGCGAGGCCTGGGCCATGGGACCGAACCTCAACGGCGGGGGCAATGGCGAGGACACCCGGCTCGCGGCGCTGAAGGCCGCGCGTGACGCGCGCAGGCTGGCGCGTCGCGCCACGCCGATGCAGCGCCAGATGATCGACGCCCTGGTGCAGCGCTATTCCGGACGCGAGGAGTCCCGCGCCGGCCGCTTCGCCACCGCGATGGACCGGATCGCCCGGCGCAATCCCGAGGACGTCACCGTCGCGGCCATCACCGCCGACGCCTGGATGCTGAAGGCCGATGACTGGTGGGATGACGAGGGCAAGGCCGCCGACCCCGGCATCACGCGGGCCATGGCGATCCTGGAGCAGACCCTGGCCCACGCCCCGGACGATCCGGGCGCCATCCACCTCTACATCCATCTGACCGAATGGTCGGACGACCCGCACAAGGCCATTCCATACGGTGAGCGGCTGGCGGCCCTGGCCCCTGGCGCGAGCCATCTGGTGCACATGCCATCGCACACCTTCTACCGGGTGGGGCGCTACAGGGACGCGATGATGTCCAATGTCGGCGCGGTGGCGCTGGACAGGCGCTACGCCGGACTGGCGCGGCCGCCGGGCGGGGTGCCGGGCATGCCTCTGCACGGGCACAACATCCATTTCGGCATGGGCGGGGCCCTGATGGCCGGCGGGGACGTCGAGGGCCTGAAGCTGGCCGACTGGTTCCTGACCGTCTTCCCGGACATTCCGGCCGACAATCTGTGGCGTCAGATGACGGCGAACAACGCCTACGCCATCTATGGCCGCTTCGCCGACGCGGGGCGGGTGGCGGCGCTCAAGGAGCCGCCCGCCAGCCATCCGATGCTCAGGATCAGCTGGCGTTACGCGCGCGGCGAGGCGGCGGCGCGGGCGGGGGACGCGCAGGCGGTGCGGGCCGAGGCGGCGGCCGTGGGCGAGCTGCGCGCCGACCCGTCCTTCGCCACCGGTCCGATGCAGGAGGCCCGGCAGGATTTCACCGAACTGACCCAGCGGGTGCTCGAGGGACGGGCCGCGATGATCGAGGGGGACCACGCCGCGGCGATGGCCGCCTTCGGCCGCGCGGCGGAACTCCAGGGCAAGGGCGAGGAGGGCGGGGACCCGCCGGTCGTCTGGTATCCGACCCGGCGCAGCCTGGCCGCCGCCATGCTGGCCTCGGGCGATGCTGCAGGCGCGCGCGCCAAGGTGCTGGAACTGCTCGTGGATTGGCCCAACGATCCCTACAGCCATTTCGTCCTGGCCCAGGCCGAGGCGGCGCTGGGGAACGCTGCAGCCGCGGCCGAGGCGGAGCGCCGCTCCCGGGCCGAGTGGGTGGGCGGCGCGATGAGCCTGAAGCTGGCCTGACCGCCGGGACCCGCGTCAGTCCGCTTTGGCCTCGCGGATCGCGCGTTCCAGCGCAGCCGGTTCAATCGACTCCATGGCCTTGCCGTTGACGAAGAAGGTCGGCGTGCCGACCAGACCCATGGCCATGGCCGAGGTCTGCATGTCCGCCATGTGACGGGCCAGATCGGGGCTGGCCATGGCCGCCCGGGCCTCGGTCAGAGAGACGCCGTTGGCCTGAAGGACCGAGTCGATGACCGATTCCGACAGCGCCGGTTCGGCCATCAGATCCTGAAAGACGGGAAGATACTTGCCTTGCCGGTGCGCGGCCTGGGCTGCGCGGGCGGCGTAGTGGGACACGCCGTTGGCCGGCCCGTCGAGGATGGGCCATTCCTTGAAGACGAAGCGCACGTCGGGATGGGCCTGCATCATGCGGAGCACCTCGGGCGCGGTCGCCTTGCAGCCCGGACAACGGAAGTCGAAGAATTCGATGACGGTGACCTTCGCGTCGGTCGGGCCGAAGGCGGCGTCGCGGCCGTCGACGCTGAGCAGCCCCGGATTGGCCGCCACCCGGGCCGTGATCTCCGCGGTCTTCTGGCGGTTGTCGGCGATCTGCTGCTGTTGGGCTTTCTGGTCGAGCGCGAGGCTGACTTCCTGCAGCACTTCGGGATTCTGGATCAAATAGGCCTTCACCCGCGACCCGAAGTCCGTTCCCGTCGCATAGGGCGCGACCGCGACGATCAGGGCGATGATCGACACCGCCAGCGCCAGGACGCCGGCGCGTCCCCCGGACAGCAGACGGGCCGGCAGGGAGGGCGCGGGCCGGGGGTCGGGCGTTTCGGTCATTCGGGCTCTCGGATCGGGAAGGGTCAGCCGGCAGGGATAACGGCCGGGCGGCGACGTTCATTGCGGCGATCGAGCTCGTCGACATCCTCCTGGGTCGCGCCCGAGGCGAAGACGATGTCCATGGCCCGGGTCCAGGCGATGGAGCCCGGTTCGAGCATGTCGCGGGCGCGCAGGGCGAACTGGGTGGCCTGTTGTTGCGACCCCGCGGCGAAATACATCTCGGCCGAGGCGAGACGGGCTTCGCCCTCCTTGCCCTGGCTGTCGTAGGCCTGGGCGAGGAGGCGCCAGGCCATGCTGTTGTCCCGCTCGAGAGCGGCGGCCCGTTTGAGATGATCGACGGCGGCGTCCAGCCTGGCCGGATCCCGGGTTTCGATCAGGGCGTGGCCCAGGTTGATGCGCAGCAGCGGGGCGTCGGGCAGCAGGTCGACCGAGCGCTGGTGAGCGCCGATGGCCTCCTCGGGGCGGCCCTCCTCGAACAGGATCTGCCCCTTCAGTTCCCACAGATACGGATTGTCCGGCTGTTCGGCGAGCAGGGCGTCGACCGCCGAGAGGGCCCGGTCCGTCTGGCCGTCCCGATACCAGGCGATGGCGCGGGCATAACGGGCGGGGAAGGTCGTATCCGTCTCGGGGTAGTCGCGCAGGGTTTCGCGCGGATGGTCCATGAAGGCGTGGATCTTGGCCAGGACGATCGCGTGCTGGGCCATCCGCTCGGGACTGTCGCGACGCCCGTAGCTCGGTTGCTCGGCGACGAAGCGGCGCAGGTTCTCGATCCGGTCCGAGGACAGCGGGTGGCTGCGGAAATACGGGTAGCGGCGGGCGTCGGAGAAGACTTCCTGCGAGCGGAAATTCTCGAAGAAGGAGACCAGGCCGCGGCCGGATTCGCCGGCGGTCTCGAGCGCCCGGGCGGCGGTGTTGTCGGCCTCGCCCTCCTGGTGGGTCATGTAGCGCAGGGCGCTGAGCGTGCCGAAATACTGGCTGTTGCCGAGCAGGACGGCGCCGGCGTCCGGCGCGCCGGCGGCGATGGCCAGGGCGCCGAGGGCCATGGTCATCAGCATCGGTTGCATGCCGGCGTTCTGGGCCCCGTCCCGCAGGGTGTGGCGGTTACGGATATGGCCGCCCTCGTGGGCGATGACGCCGAGCAATTCGTTCGGGTTCCGGGTCCGCAGGATCAGGCCGGTGTTGAGGCCCATGATCCGGCCGCGGGTGGCGAAGGCGTTCAGTTCGGGGTCCGCGACCAGCAGGATTTCGACCTCGGACGGCTCCAGCCCCATGCCGGTGAAGACCGGATCGGCCCACTCGTGGATGATCGACTCGATCTCGGTGTCGCGGATGGCGCTCTGGGCCGAGGCGGGCGCGGCGGCGGCCAGCGTCAGGCCGGCGGCGGCCACGGCCCCGACGAAGCGAGCGGCGTTTCTGGTCAGCCAGTTCATGGCGTACTCCCGATACCGTCGAACGCCCCCGTCCCGATCCTCACAATCTAATCGCGGCCATTCAACGGCGCCACCACCCCCGCTTCGGCTTCTCGGGCGGCGCCACGATCTGGTTCGGATCCTCGGCGATCAGGGCGGCCACATCGACCTCGGCCGCGGCGGGCTCGGGGGTCTCGGCGGCCGGAACCGGCTCAGGGGCCGGTTCGGGCGCCGGTTCCGACCCGGCGATCGGCTCGGGGGCCGCCGGTTCGGGCGCCTCGGCCTCCACGACCTCGACCTCGGGAGCGGCCTCGACGGCCACCTTCCGGCGGACGCGGCGGCGCTTCGGCTCCTCGGCGGCGACCGGGACGGGAGCCTTGGCCTCGTCATCGACGACCAGGGCGGCCGGGGCGTTCGGCGAAGTCTCCAGCGTCATGCCCTCGCCGGCGGCGCGGGCCTCAGGCGTGGTTTCGGCGGCCAGGTCGCGTTCGGCGCGATCCCGGCCCCGGCCCCGGCCGCGACGGCGGCGCGAGCGCCCGGTCCTTTCGCCGGTCTCGCCGCCTTCGATCTCGACACGGTCGCGCCTGGCCTCGGCGCCGTCCGCTTCGGCGGCCGGGCGGGGCGCGGCGGCGCCGGGGTTGAGAGGATCGAACCAGACGTAGGGGTCCTCCAGCGACGGGGTGCGGCCGCGGACCCAGAAGAAGGCGTCGCGCTCGCCGCCCTCTTCACGCACCCGGCGACCACCGCGACGACCGCGGCGACGCCGGCGACCGGCCTCGCTGTCGTCGTCGTCCTCGGAGGCGGCGGCCTCTCCGGCCGGGCCCTCGCCCTCGTCACGGCGACCGCCCCGACGCCGCCGGCCGCGACCGCGACCCCGTTCGCCGTCCGCGCGCTCGCTGCGCTCACGGGGCTCGCCGTCCTCGCCGAGGGCGTCCTCATCGTCCTCGACGACGTCGTCGAGGAACTCGTCCTCGTCTTCCTCGTCCTCGGCGAAGGCGCTGTCGTCGAAGTCGTCGTCCAGATCGACGAAGGCCTCGACGCCTTCCGGCGGGGTGAAGTCCTCATTGGTCTCGGTACGCTCGATGGCGTGTTCGCCCTGGGCAAGGCTGTCGTCAATCTGGATGATGACCGCGAGGCCGCGCTGGGTCTGCAGGCGCTGCAGGTAATCGCGCTTGTGGTTCAGGATGTAGAGGGCGACGGCGGTGCAGACGCGCAGGGTGACCGAGCCGGCGCCGTTGCGTCCGGCCTCGATGTCGACGCCGCGCAGGGTCATCAGGGCGGCGCTCTCGGCCGAGCGGATGCGGCCGGCGCCCTGGCAGTGCGGGCAGACCTCGGTGGCGCCCTCGATGACGCCGAGGCGGCGGCGCTGGCGGCTGATCTCCATCAGGCCGAAGGAGGAGATGCGGCCCATCTGGATGCGGGCGCGGTCTCTGGCCAAGGCGTCCTTCAACGCCTTCTCGACCGCCCGGT
>JBGTSL010000137.1:0-5568 GCA_041940325.1 Brevundimonas sp. | reverse complement strand
GGGCTCTTTTACGCCGGCGGGGCCTTCGCCCAGACGCCGGAGGCGGCGCCCGCCCTGCTGGCGCTCCAGTCGGCGCTGGAGCTGGACGGCGCGGGCACGGCCTGGCTGGGCACGTCCACGGCCCTGGTCCTGCTGATGACCCTGCCGGGCCTGGCCCTGTTCTACGGCGGCATGGTCCGGCGAAAGAACGTCATCGCCACCCTGGCCCACTCCACGGCCGCCTTCGCCATCGTCACCGTGCTGTGGTTCGCCGTCGGCTACAGCCTGTCGTTCGGGTCCAGCGGCCCGGCGACAAACGGCTTTGTCGGCGGGCTCGAGGCGGCCTGGCTGAACGGCGTGACCCCCGCGACCGCGCACGGTCTCGCGCCGAGCCTGCCCGAATTCCTGTGGATCGCCTACCAGCTGACCTTCGCCGTCATCACCCCGGCCCTGATCGCGGGGGCCTTCGCCGAGCGGATCAAATTCTCCGCCTCGATCCTGTTCTTCTTCCTCTGGCACCTGCTGGTCTACGCCCCGATCTGCCACCAGGTCTGGGGCGGCGGCTGGATGGGCTCGCTCGGCGTGCTCGACTTCGCCGGCGGGGCGGTGGTGCACGTCAACGCCGGGGTCGCCGGACTGGTGGCGGCTTTGGTGCTGGGCCCGCGCCACGGCTTCGGCCGCGACAACATGGCCCCGCACAATCTGACGCTCACCGCCATCGGGGCCGGCCTGCTGCTGGTCGGCTGGATGGGGTTCAACGCCGGCTCGGCCTGGGCGGCGGACGGGATCGCCGCCGTGGCCGCCTTCAACACCCTGCTCGCCGCCGCCGCGGCCGCCATCGGCTGGACCGCCGTCGAATGGATCGACCACAAACGCCCGACCCTGCTCGGCCTGCTGTCAGGGCTGGTCGCCGGCCTGGTGGGCGTCACCCCCGCCGCCGGCCTTGTCGATCCGAAGGGCGCCTTCGTCATTGGCCTCATCTCGGGTCCGGCCTGCTACGCCGGCGCCGTCTGGCTCAAGCGGGCCCTGAAGTACGATGACAGCCTCGACGCCTTCGGGGTCCACGGGATCGGCGGCGTCGTCGGCGCCCTGCTCACCGGCGTCCTCGCCACCGCCGCGATCAATCCGGCGGGCGAAGGCGCCGATGTGCTGAACCAGCTGATCGGCCTCGCCGCCGTCGTCGCCTGGAGCGGGGTCGGGACTTTCGCCGTGCTGATGGTCTGCAAATTCACCACCGGCCTGCGCGTGGCGACGGACGAGGAGATCGAGGGCCTCGACTACACCCAGCACGGCGAGACGCTTCACCCATAGAAAAAGGGCGCCCGCACCGGCGGACGCCCCTTCCGTCTATCGTTCGCCCGAAAGGCTCAGCGGGCGTTGGTCGTCTCGTCGGAGTCCGCGGCCGGCTGGGCCGGCATCGTCGCCTGGATCGTCGGCTGACCGGCGGCGCCCGTCACCGGAACCTGCGGGCCCGTGCCGCTGGTCGGCGTGCCGGCCTCGACGGCGGCGCCTTCCGGCGTCTCGGCCGCGCCCTCGGCCGGAGCGGCGCCCGGCTGGCGGGCCGGATCGGGGGCCGGGATGGCGTAGCCGCCCGAACCTTGGCTGCGGAGCCAGGCGATCAGGTTGACCCGGGTCTGGGTGTCGCGGATGCCGGCGAACGACATCTTGGTGCCCGGCACATGGCGGCCCGGCGCGGTCAGGAACTGGTCCAGCTGGTCGTAGGTCCAGGTCGGGGCCTCGGCGGCGTGGGCCTTCATCGCATCCGAATAGGCGAAGCCCGCCGAATGCATCACCGAAGCGCCGACGACGCCATTCAGATTCGGGCCGGTGCCGTTGGCGCCGCCGGCGTTGATCGTGTGGCAGGCCTGGCAGCGCGCGAAGGCGGCCTCGCCGGCGCCCAGGTCGGCGGTCGGCAGCACCGTGCCCCAGTCCGGCGGCAGCACGGCCTCGGCGGCGCCGCCGGCGGCCTCTTCCGGCGCGTCGACGAAATAGCCCATCTTTTCAGGGGCTTCCGTGTGGTAGATCGCGCCCGTGACCTGCTGCACGCCGACGATCACGAAGGCGGTCGCCAGCACGGCCCCCAGAATCTTGTTTCCGTTAAGATCGCCGCTCATCCGCGTCGTCGCATCCCGTTCCTGAGGCCCGGCCACGAGGGCGGTCGGGCGAATTCTTGCGTGCGCGTCTCTTACACGCTAGCGCGGCCTTCGCAACCGGCCCCGGACGTCCCCGGCGGTGTCGGGGCGTCGCAGGCAGGAAAGCAACGATGAACCCGCTCGTTCTGATCCCGGCGCGCATGGCCGCGACCCGCCTGCCCGGCAAGCCTCTGGCCGACATCGGCGGCCAGCCGATGATCGTCCGCGCCTGGCGCCGGGCCGCCGAGTCCGGCCTGCCCGTCGCGGTCGCCGCCGGCGATCCCGAGATCGTCGAGGCCGTCGAGGCCGCCGGCGGCGTCGCCGTCCTGACCGACCCGGACCTGCCCTCCGGCTCGGACCGCATCCGCGCCGCGCTCGACGCCCTCGATCCCGACGGCCGCCACGATGCGGTGATCAACCTGCAGGGCGACATGCCCTTCGCCGGCCCCGGCCTCGCCGTCGCCTGCGCGAACCTGCTCGAGGCGGAGCCGGCCTGCGACATCGCCACCTTGGTCGCCCGCGAGGCCGACGCCGCCGACCGGACGAATCCCGACGTGGTCAAGGCGGTCCTGGCCCTTCCCGACCGCGCCTGCCATGGCCGCGCCCTGTATTTCACCCGCTCGACCCTGTACGGCGAAGGCCCCGTCTGGCGCCACATCGGCCTCTACGGCTACCGCCGCGCCGCCCTCGAACGCTTCTGCGCCGCCCCGCCCTCCCCGCTGGAGCGCCGCGAGAAGCTGGAGCAGCTCCGCGCCCTCGAACTGGGCCTGCAGGTCTGGGCCGCCGTCATCGACGAAGCGCCGCTGTCGGTCGACAGCCCTGCCGATCTGGACGCCGCCCGGGCGCTGGCCTGACGCCGCGATCCTGGGTCATCGGGATTCGTCAGTTGCCTCGGCGGGCTTGCGCCGACAGATTGGACCGCCTGAACCGCCAGCGGCGTGACCCGGCCAGGGGGCCGGCCCGATTGCAGGAGTGAAACCATGTTGAAGACCCTCGCCGCGGCCACCCTCGCGCTCGCGACGCTCGCCGCACCGGTCGCCGCACAGAACGCCGATGATGTCGTCGCCGCCCAGCTGAATTCGGCGGCCACCGAGCTCGGCCTCACGGCAGGCGCGCGCGTCACTGGCAGGCTGGCCGCTGGCCGTTCGGAGGTGGCGGGCATCGAGGCGTCCGCCGGGGACGTCTACTTCATCGGCGTCTGCGACCGCGGTTGCAGCGATCTCGACCTGATCGTCCGCGATGCCTCCGGCCGCGAGCTCGGCCGCGACCTGGAGCCGGACGACGTCCCGGTGGTCACCGTCCAGGGGGCGGCGAGCGGCCGCTACACGGTCGAGGTGTCGATGGTGACCTGCGCCGGCGAGTGCGACTGGGGCGTCGGCGTCTTCCGCTAGACCTCGAACCCGTCCACCCAGGCCTGCATGAGCGTCCGCGCGATGGCGATCCGCGGCGGCGCCTTGATGGTCGGGTGCGCCCCCGCCAGACAGGCCCGCGCCTCGTCCCGGGTCAGCCAGGCCACCGCCTCCAGCTCGGTCTGATCCGGAGCGGCGTCTTCCGAGTCGACCTCGCAGACCAGGCCGATCATCAGCTGCGACGGGAAGGGCCACGGCTGGCTGGAGTGATAGCGCACCGCCGTCACCGTCAGCCCCGCCTCCTCCTCGATCTCGCGCGCGCAGGCCTCCTCGATGGTCTCGCCCGGCTCGAGGAACCCCGCCAGGGCCGACATCCGCCCCTCGGGCCAGCTCGCCTGCCGCCCCAGCAGACAGCGCGGCTCGTCGCCGCCCCTGTAGATCGCCAGCATGATGGTCACCGGGTCGACGCGCGGGAAATGTTCGGTCCCGCAGGCCGGGCAGACCCGCTTCCAGCCGCCGCAGGCGTCCCGGCTCTCGACCCCGCAGGCGGCGCAGAAGCCGTGCCGGCGCCGCCAGTCGAACAGCGACTTGGCGGTCCCGGCCATTGCCGCGTCCCGTCCCGGCAGCAGCATCGCCGCCTCGCGCATCTCGTGAAACTGTCCGACGCCCCTGAGCGGCCCCGCCGTCGGATCGACCGAGCCCTCGATCTCGACCGCGAACACCGGCGCCCCCTTCCACATCCCGAGGAACAGCTCCCGATCCAGCGCCGTCGCCCGCGCCTGCGCCATCGGCAGCCAGGCGAGCCGCGGCTCGTCCCCCGCCTCCAGCAGCGGCCGCCCCTCCCACAGCACCAGCGCCAGCGCCTCCGGGTCCGCCGCCCGCTCCGCCAGCCAGTCCGGATCGTTCCTCAGATCCCCCGCCCGATCGAGCGGATTGCCGGCGAAGGTGTTCAGCGCGGAGAGAGGCATGGCGCCTGTCTAGCAAGCCCCCGCTTGCATCCGCGAGCCGGAATCGTCATATCCCCTCTCGGAGATCGCGGGCGAAGGCTTCGCCAACCTGGTCAGGGCCGGAAGGCAGCAGCCACAACGAATTCCCCTTCGGGTCGCGGTCTCCACCTCTCCCCCGACCAGGCGAACCGGCCGGCTCACTCCCCCGGGCGGAGCGCGGCGACCATCAGACCGGTCATGCCTTCTTCCTCAAGCAGGCCGGCGATGTAGATTTTGCGCTCGGCGGCCAGCCGCCTCAGCGCCTCCGGGTCCTCGTCGGTCATCTCCAGAAGAGCCTGCTCCGACCGGTAGCCCCCGCCGACCCGCGAATAGGCCCACGCCCGCTCGCCGTCGAAATCCTGCGGCGCGAAGCCCAGCTCCCGCTCCAGCCGGCTGGCGAAGTGGTCGCCGTCGACGCTTGAGCTCATCACGACGCAGGCGTCCATGCGAACGCCGGCCACGTCGAACACCTGCTCGCCCGCGCCCCAGCCGGTGACCAGCATCTCGATCTCCGCGAACTCCTTTTCGCTCAGGGTGGCGGGATCGGCGCTCAGGAACAGGGCGGCGTCCTCGAGCTCGGCTTCGCCCGCGGTCGCCGGATCGACCGGCATGGCGAACCAGCCGATCGCCTTGGCGCGCGCGCCCGCGGCCTGGCGGTCTACATCCGTCTTCAGACACATGTCGACGAAGTTCTCGAACGGCTCCGCGACGACCGGCGAGGCCGCCAGCCACAGGGCGCAGACCGCGCCGGCGATGGTCAGTCGAGACATGGTCCATTCCCCCGCGCCCCCCGGGGCGTGCGGAACCTTAACAGGCGCGGCGGCGGCGACAACACACTGATCCACCGCCCGCTGCCTCGAAGGGGGTGCGCGGCCGCCGCCTGTCGCGCTAGGAAGGGGCATGAGCGACGTGGAACCGAGTCTCGAAGGGCCTCCGTGGGAGGAGGACGCGCCCGAAGGCGAGGAGCGCGACCCCAACACCGACGACATGTTCGGCGCGCCCGAGCCCGTCGGCATGCGCGAGGCCGAGGCCGCCGCCGCGCCCGAGCCTGACCCCGCGCCCGCCGAACAATCCCCCGCCAGGGCCGCGCCGAAAACCGCCAAGGCCCCGCCCGCCGACGAC
>JBGTSL010000136.1:0-5577 GCA_041940325.1 Brevundimonas sp. | reverse complement strand
GGGCAGCGGGTTGAGCGCGTCCTGGGCGGCGGCGGCGTAGTCCCACGCGGTGTCGAGCGTCCCGCCGATGGCGCCCGTGCCGATGATCAGTTCGCGGGCGCGGCGGAAGTCGTCGTCGGTGCGCTGGCCCTGATTGATCGTCCGCTCCCAGAAGGCGTCCTCGCGGCCGCGCGTGCGGGCCACCGCCAGCAGCAGAGGCAGGGTCACCTTGCCCTCGTGGAAGTCGTCTCCGGCGTTCTTGCCCAGGGTGGCCGAGGCGCCGCCGTAGTCCAGGGCGTCGTCGGCCAGCTGGAAGGCGATGCCGAGGTTCAGGCCGTAGGCGCGCAGCGCCTGCACCGCCGTCTCGTCGGCCCCCGCCCCGACCGCGCCGGCCTCGGCGGCGGCGGCGAACAGTTCGGCGGTCTTGGCCGAGATGATGCGCAGGTAGGTGTCCTGATCGAGGTTCAGGTCGTGGGCGCGGGTCAGCTGCAGCACCTCGCCCTCGGAGATGACGCTGGAGGCGGTGGCGAGGATGCCGAGGGCCCGCATCTGGCCGGTCTCGACCATCAGTTCGAAGGCGCGGGCGAACAGGAAGTCGCCGACCAGCACGCTGGACGGCGCGCCCCAGATCAGGTGGGCGGCGGTCTTGCCTCGCCGCAGGTTGGAGCCGTCGACCACGTCGTCGTGCAGCAGGGTGGCAGTGTGGATGAATTCGACCGCCGCGGCCAGCTTGCGCGAAGCGTCGATGTCCTCGCCGGCGCCGGAGGCGCGGGCGGCGGCCACGGTCAGCAGCGGCCGCAGGCGCTTGCCGCCCGCCGAGACCAGATGCTCGGCCAGCAGCGGAATCACGGGCACCTGCGACTGCATCCGCTCGACGATCAGGGCGTCGACGGCGGCCATGTCGGGTTTCGCCAGTCGAACCAGAGGCTCAACGTCTCCCTTGGGACGGGACTCGGCGACGGTGACAGCGTCCAACGGAGAACTCATGGGCACGGCGCGGAGGGGAGGATCACGCCTGAAAATCCAGCCGCCGTCTTGCAGGGCGGCGATGCGGCGCACAATGGTGATCGGGCCATGAAGGGTCAAGCCGCGTGACCGTCGCACCGTCTCCGTCACAGGACGTGGAAATCGTCGAGAACGCCCTGCTGGGCGGACGCGTCCGGCTGCGCCAGCCGGCGAAGGGCTACCGCGCCGGCATGGACGCGGCCCTGCTGGCCGCCGCCGCCGGGGCGCAGACGGGCGAGCGCGTCATCGAGGCGGGCTGCGGCGCGGGGGCGGTGCTGATGCAGATGGCGGCGCGGGCGCCGGGCGTCACCCTGACCGGCGTGGAGCGCGACCCGGCCATGGCGGCGCTGGCGCGGAGGAATGCGGTCCTCAACGGGGCCGAAGCGATGATTCTCGAGGGCGACGTGGCGGCGGGATTCCGCAGCCTCGGGCTTGAGCCGTTCGACCGGGCCGTCAGCAATCCGCCCTTCTTCGACGATCCCGGCGCGCTGCGGGCCCCCGCGCCCGGCAAGCACGGCGCCTGGATGGCCGACGACGGGTTGGCTGCCTGGACGCGGTTCCTGCTCAAGGCAGTGCGCGAGGGCGGCCGGATCGTGGTCATCCACCGCGCCGACCGGCTGGCCGACCTGCTGGCGCTGCTGGGCGAAACAGCGGGCTCCTTCTCGGTTCGGCCGGTGCACCCCTTCGCCGACGAGCCGGCCAAACGGGTTCTGGTGCAGGCGATCAAGACCGGCCGGGCCCCGCTGCGCCTGCTGCCGCCGCTGGTCCTTCACGACCGCTCGGGCGGCAAGCACACGCCCGAGGCCGAGGCCATACTGCGCGGCGCGGCGAGGCTGCCTTTCTGATACCCTCCGCCTGCGCTAGACAGCCGCCATGTCCCTGCGCCCGCTGTTCGTCACCCAGGTCTATGAATCCTCGCTGGCGTCCGGGCCGGGCTTCGCCGCCTTCAACGCCGCCCTCGCCGAGGCCTGCCGCATGCTCGCGGCCGAAGATCAGGCGGGACGGGCCTGGTGCCGGGAGCACGGCTATCGCGGCTATACCTCCTATGGCTCGCTGACCGATCTGCCTCATCGCCTGCCCGAGTTCGGAGACCTCAAGCGCCTTCTCGACAAACACGCACAAGCCTATGCCAAGGCTTTGAATTTTGACCTGGCGCGGCGGCCGCGGCTGGACAATCTCTGGGTCAATATCCTCAAGCCGGGCGGCGGTCACACCGGCCATCTCCACCCGCACGCCTTCCTGAGCGGAACCGTCTATGTCGAGGTCCCCGACGGCGCCTCGGCGCTCAAGCTGGAGGACCCGCGCCTGCCGATGATGATGGCCCGACCCGCCGTCCACGCCGACGCCCCGGAAGCCGAGCGGCCCTTCGTCTATCTGGCGCCCAAGGCCGGGACGGTGCTGATGTGGGAGAGCTGGCTGCGCCACGAGGTGCCCGTCAACGCCGCGAAGAGCGAGCGGATATCGATCAGCTTCAACTACGCCTGACCGGCCGGGTTAACGCTCCCGATTAACGCAAAGCCAACAGGCGCCGGGCATGATGGACGCGACCCAAGTCGGGCCGGTCCCCTGTACGGGAAACGTCATGCTCCTGCCCCGCGCCACCGGCGTGATCCTCCTGCTCTACAGCGGCTTCCACATGACGCTCGGTCTGTGGGTGCCGCAGTTTCCGTGGCTGCTGACCGGCGTTCTCCTCATCATCGGCGCCGTGGCCCTGCTGGCCTGCCGTCCCTGGTCCCGGATGGTCGTCTATGCGGCGGCGCTGGCGGCGGCGGCGGTCGGCCTGATCGGCCAGGTCGACGCGGCGAACGCCGCCCATACCGACATTCCGCTGGCCATCGTGATCTGGAGCCTGTGGACTTCACTGTGGCTGGCCGTGGCCTATGTCGGCGGCCGCTACCTGCCCGACGGCTCGATCGAGCCCGACAGGATCTGACCGGGCGGCGGGCCCCGCCTCAGCGCCGCGCGAAGGTCTCGCCGAGGAACACCAGGCTGGCCGGGGTCTCGCCTTCGGCGGCGAACAGGATCCCCTGGCCCTGCAGCGGCGCCAGCTCGACGCGGATGGATTCGGGCCGGGTGAAGGGCTCGGCGACGGCCTCCATGACCCCGGACCGGACGATCAGGTCGCCGTCCCGCTCGGTCACCTGAATCACGCCGAGGCTCGGGTTGGCGTAGGTTCCGGCATAGGCGGCGCGCGGCCGGGACAGCAGCCACGGGCGCTTGGCGCGCTCGGCGATCTGACGGGCTATCGACGCGCGGGCGGCGTCGCGGTCGGCCACGACAGCGGTCAGGGCGGCGTCATAGGCGGCCTCCAGGTCCGGCCGGCCGGCATGCCAGTCATAGACGTAGTTGGCGACCAGATCGGCCAGCCCGCCGGCGACCGCGTCCTCGTTGACCATAACGGCCACGCCGATGCGCCGCTCCGGCATGAAGGAGACGTGGGCGCGTGAGCCCGCGAAATTGCCGAAGTGATGGATCAGGACGTCGTCGCCGTAGCGGCCGATCTGCCAGCCCAGACCATAGGATTCCCGCGCATAGGGGCCGAAGGTCGCGTCATTGGTCGCCAGCGGCCGGTGGGTCGAGGCGACAAGGCCGGCCGGAAACACGCGGCGGCCGTCGAGGACGCCGTCGTTGATCTGGATTTCGAGCCAGCGGGCCATGTCGTCGGCGGTCGAGACCAGGCCGCCCGCCGACTGCATGGTGGCGTCGACTTTCTGGAGGGGGCTGCGCACCGGCCCGTCGGCGCCATGGCCGAGATGACCGGCGGCGACCACCCCCTCGGCCCGCGCTTGCGAGATCCGTCCCGTGGTGGCGGTCATGCCGAGCGGACGCAGCACCTCGTCCCGGACAAGGACCCGCCAGTCATGCCCCGTGCGGGCCTCGAGCAGGGTGGTGGCCAGATTGTAGCCGGCGTTGGAGTAGCGGAAGGTCCCGTGCGGCGTGTCGTCCCTCGCCACCGTCGCGGCGACCAGGCCGCGCATCGCCTCCGGCGTGTGCTCGCCCGACATGGCGGCGCGGAACGACATCGGCGAATTGTCCAGCCCGGACCGGTGACTCAGCAGATCGGCCAGGCTGACGCCGGCGAAGAGGTCCGTCGGCGCCCCGGGGACGTTCGACCAGGTCGTCAGCGGCGCCTCGAGGTCGATCTCGCCACGCCCGGCCATGGCGGCGATCGCGAGGGCGGTGAACGACTTGGTCGAGGAGGCGATGTAGAAACGGGTGTCGGCGTCGACGGCGACGCCCGTGTCGAGATCCGCCACGCCATAGCCGGCCGTGAGCAGGACGTCCTCGCCTTCGACCACGGCGATCGACAGGCCAGGAACCACGCCGACCCTGTCCAGCGCCCGGCGGATGAAGGCGTCCGCCTCAGCCCGGAACCGGACCGCGTCGGGATGGGCGGCGGCGGGCGCAGCGGTTAGCAGGACTGCGGCCGTGGCGAGCGCGGCGAGGCGGAACAGGTCGGTCATGGGTCGGTCCTTCATCAGAGACCTCCGGCTTGCCATGCCGCTCCCGGCCCGTCTTGAACGGATGAAACCGTCGCCTCAGGCCGCGACGAACAGACGCCGCAGCCGGCCGGGGCTCCAGCCGGTCGCCTGACCAATGGCGCGGCTCAGGTGGGCCTGGTCGGCAAAGCCTTCGGCCGCCGCGATCTCGGCCAGCGGCGTAGCGCTGCGGACGATCCGTTCGATGGCGCGGGCGGCGCGGCGGTTCTGGCGGGCCGCGCTCGGCGACTGGGCGAAGGCCTCGCGGAACAGGCGGGCGAAACGCACCGGATGCAGGCCGAAGGAGCGCGCCAGGGCGGCGATGCTTAGCCCGGGCTCGGCCAGCAGACGATCATGGGCCCGGTTGAGCCAGGGGCCAGGGGCGGCGACCGGTCCCGACAATTCTCCCGGCAGCTCCCCGGCCAGGACGGTCATGCCCGTCTCGCCGGCCGCCATTCGCCTCAGCGTGTTCCAGCCGGCGGCGGCAGGCCGGGCCACGACATACCGCTTCGGGTCGACCGCCTCTAGGTTGAGCGACAGGATCAGCGCCCCAGCGTCGCCGAAGCGGTTCTCGTGTTCGAAACGGCCCGGCTTGGCGCTGAATCCCGGACCATCGGCCCGCGCCCGCCCCTCGTGGCTGTCCTCGACATAGCCTCCCGCCAGCAACAGGGAGGCCTGGGCCCAGTCGTGCCGGTGCGGCCGGCACTCCTCGCCCGGCGAATAGTGGGAGAGCACCAGTCGATGGCCGGGTTTGGCTTCGAGGGTGACGCTGACGGACATGGGACGCTCCCGCTGTTCCCCGCCAAGAGGCGATCGCCGACCTGAATGGATGCGCGCGACGGAAAAATGGCGCCGTGGCCACGCCTGATCGGCCATCAAACCGCCGCCTCCCCGCGCTATGGATTTGCCCTGACGGCGCGCGGTCGCTACATCCCGCGCCAACCTCCCCGCACCTCCAGACGACAGGGCTGAACGCAGCACATGGCGCAGCAATACATTTTCCAGATGCAGGGTCTGACCAAGACCTTCCCCGGCGGCCGCAAGATCTTCGAGAACATCTGGCTCAGCTTCTACAACGACGCCAAGATCGGCGTCGTCGGGGTCAACGGCTCGG
>JBGTSL010000135.1:0-5595 GCA_041940325.1 Brevundimonas sp. | reverse complement strand
CGTCTTCATCTCCGAGGCGACCTTCGGCCTGCCGGTCTTCATCCATCCGCCGGACGGGGAGGAAATCGGCCGCCTGATCCACTCGCTGCGGCAGTTCCCCCAGCGGGCCCATCTGGTCGGCGCCTACGCCCTGGGCAAGGCGCAGCGGGTCATCCGCCTGTTGCGCGAGGCGGGATGGGAGAGGCCGATCCACGTCCACGGGGCGCTGGAGCGACTGAACCGGCTCTATGAGCGTGAGGGCGTCGACCTGGGCCCGCTGGCGCCCGCGACCGGCCTGAAGCCAAACGCGCTGGGCGGCGAGGTGGTCATCGCGCCGCCGTCGGCCACCCGGGACCGCTGGGCCCGCCGATTCGCCGATCCGGTTCTGGCCTTCGCCTCGGGCTGGATGGGGGTGCGCGCCCGCGCCCGCCAGAGGGGCGTGGAACTGCCGCTGGTGCTGTCCGACCATGCCGACTGGCCGGAATTGACCGCCACCTTCGCCGAGCTGCGCCCCGAGGAGGTGTGGATCACCCACGGGCGGGAGGAGGGACTGCTGCGCTGGTGCGAACTGAACGGCCAGAAGGCCCGGGCCCTGCGGCTGGTCGGCTACGACGAGGAGGACGAGGAAGCGATCCTTACCGAACCCGGCCCGGCGACCTAGCGCGAGGCGCGGCGGCCTTGGGCCGGCGCGACGTCCGCGGCGGCCTGATCGAGGGCGGCGTTCATGGCCATGCGCAGGCGCTCGGGCTTGATCGGCTTCTCGACCACCGCGGCCATGCCGCAGGCGAGGTATTTCCTGGCGTCGTCGGGATCGGCGTTGGCGGTCAGGGCCACGATGGGCACGGCGCCCATCGGCCCCTCGAGGGCCCGGATCGCCCGTGTCGCCTGAACGCCGTCCATGCGCGGCATCTTGATGTCCATCAGCACCAGATCGAACTGACGCTGCTGGATCGCGTCCAGCGCCTCGACGCCGTCCTCGGCGGTTTCCGAGGTGCAGCCGAACATTTCACACAGGGCCTGGGCGACGACGCGGTTGGTGGCGTTGTCGTCGACGATCAGGACGTGCGGGTTGCTGGTCATCTCCAGATCCGGCAGCGACTGGACGTTGGAGGCCGGAGCGGCCTCCGGCTTCGTCCGGTCGACTTCGAGATCGAAGCCGAAGGTCGCGCCCCGCCCGCCGTTGTTCCGGGCCCAGATCCGTCCGCCCATGCGATCGACGATCTGGCGGCAGATCGACAGCCCAAGGCCCGCGCCGTCGTGACCCGAGCCGTGAACGAAGGGTTCGAAGATCGTGTCCACGCGGTCGGCGTCGATCCCGGGTCCATCGTCGCGGATGCGCGCCTCCAGCTTGATCCGGTCGCCGGCGGCCACGGCCTTCAGGCTCGCCTCGACAACGCCGTTGCGCGCGAATTTGAGGGCGTTGCCGATCAGGTTGTTGAACACCTGCTTCAGCCGCGCGCCGTCGATGACGGCGGCCAGTTCGGTGTCGCCTTCATAGCTGATCATCAGGGTGACGTTGTCCTGCGAGGCGCGCGGAGCCCACTGCGCCTGCACATCGTCCATCAGCGCCCTTAGCGGCGTCGGCGACGCGCGCAGCTCCAGTTCGCCGGCCTCGGCCCGCGACAGGTCGAGGGCGTCCTGCAGGATGCGCAACAGCGTCTCGGAGGACTCGACGATGGTCGTCACATGGGCGTGGGCCTGGGCGTTGAGCGGTTGCCGGCGCAGCAGTTCGGCCACGGCGAGGACGCCGTTCATCGGCGTGCGCAGTTCGTGGCTCATGACCGTCAGGAACTGGCTGCGAGAGCGGGCCGACTCCAGCGCCTGGGTGCGGGTGTCGTTGAGTTGCCGCACCTGTTCCGCAAGGTCGGCGTTGCGGCCGCGCTGGGTCTCGTTCACCGCCCGCAGCATCGAGGCCACCGTGCCGACGCCGTGATAGCGGCCGCCGCGCGTGACGATGAACCCCCGCATCAGGGTGCCCGCCCCGCCCTTGATCAGGGCGTCGCACACCGTGTCGATGGCCACCCCGGCCTCGACCATGGCGGGCTCGGGGTCCATCACGTGAACGACCGGCCGGCCGGCGTACAGGGCGTGCCCGAACGGGGAGGCGATCTTGAGAAGGAAGTCGTTGCGTTCGATCAGTCCGATCGGGCGGCGGCCGTCGACCACGGCGATCGCCAGGGTGTCGGGCTCGCTCTCGAAGCGGGCGAAGACCTCGCTTCCCAGCGTTTCGGGCGACACCGCCTCGGCGCGCTCGGTGAGACTTTCAATGGTCGGCATTACTCACCGGCACTCCACTGCGACCGGTGGACATTGCAGAGAACCGTTTGCAGAAGCGTTAAGGCGGCACGGCCGCGTCTCGGCCCTTTTTGCGCCGGCCCGCGCGCTGGTGTAGAAGGCCGGCCCCGTCCCGAACGGCCCATCACCCCTGTCCATGCGCGCGGCCGACCGGCCGACCGCAGGTTTGTCATGAGCGATTCACCGCAAAAGACTGCAAATTCCGCTCTCGTGCTGTTCTCCGGCGGGCAGGACAGCGCGACCTGCCTCGCCTGGGCGCTGGCCCGCTACGAACGGGTCGAGACCGTGGGATTCGACTACGGCCAGCGCCATGCCGTGGAGATGCAGGCGCGGCTGAATGTGCGCGAGGGCATGGCCCGTGTGCTCCCGGATCTGGCGGCGCGGCTCGGCCCCGACCATGTGATCGACCTGACCGGCTACGGCCGCATCGCGGACAGCGCCCTGACCGCCGACCGGGCCATCGAAATGGACGCCCGGGGGCTGCCGACCACCTTCGTGCCGGGGCGCAACCTCGTCTTCCTGACCTGCGCGGCGGCGCTGGCGGACCGTCGCGGTCTGGAGGTGCTGGTCGGCGGCATGTGCGAGACGGATTACTCCGGCTATCCCGACTGCCGGCGCGACACGATCGAGGCCATGGCCCGGGCGCTCAGCCTCGGCCTGGAGAGGTCCGTGGTCATCGAGACGCCGCTGATGGCCCTGACCAAGGCCGATACCTGGGCGCTGGCGCACGATCTGGGAGGGCGACCGGTGGTTGACCTGATCCTTGAGGCCTCCCACACCTGCTATCGCGGCGACCGCGATCATCGCCGCGCCTGGGGGTACGGCTGCGGCGACTGTCCGGCCTGCGAGCTGCGCGCCGCCGGCCATGCCGAATGGACGGCGCGCGCCGGGGCGGCGGCATGACGTATTCCGCCAAGGAGGTCTTCCTGACGGTTCAGGGCGAGGGCGGTCAGGCCGGACGTCCGGCCGTCTTCCTGCGCTTCGCCGGCTGCAATCTGTGGAACGGGCTCGAACGCGACCGCGTCACGGCCGTCTGCACCTTCTGCGACACCGATTTCGTCGGCACGGACGGCGATGGCGGCGGCAAGTTCGCGACCGCCGACGCCCTGGCCGATCACGTCGCCTCCATGTGGCGGGGCCGGGCAGGGGACCCGAAGCTGGTGGTCTGCACGGGCGGCGAACCCCTGCTGCAGCTGGACGCGGCGCTGATCGGGGCGCTGCACGCCCGCGGCTTCGAGATCGCCATCGAGACCAACGGCACGCTGGCCGCGCCTCCCGGGATCGACTGGATCTGCGTCAGCCCCAAGGCCGACGCGCCGGTGGTCCAGACTTCCGGCCAGGAGCTCAAACTGGTCTATCCCCAGCCCGCCGCCATGCCCGACCGCTTCGAACACCTCGCCTTCGAGCGCTTCTGGCTCCAGCCCATGGACGGGCCGGACCGCGAGGCCAATACGGCGGCGGCCATCGACTATTGCCTGGGCCATCCCAAATGGCGGCTCAGCGTCCAGACCCACAAATATATCGGCGTCCGATGAGCGTTTTCGAGATCACCAAGGCGGCCACCTTCGACGCCGCCCATCACTTTCCGACCGAGCCGGAGGGCAGCCCCTACCGGCGCATCCACGGCCATTCCTTCCAGGTCGAGGCGACGGTGCGCGGCGAGACGCTGGACGCCGCCCACGGCTGGGTCGCCGATCTGGGCGCGCTGGACCGGGCGCTGAAGGCGGCGGCCGAAGCGCTGGACCACGGCATGCTCAACGAGCACGAGGGGCTGGAGCTGCCGTCGCTGGAGAACCTCTGCCTGTGGTTCGCCAACCGGCTGAAGCCCGAATGGCCGGGGCTGAGCCGCATCGCCGTATCCCGCCCGACCATCCACGAGCGCTGTGTGTTGACGCTGTGACCGGCGACCTGTCGATCCGGCCCTATCAACCCGCCGATGCTCCGGCCCTTTCCGCGCTCTACGACGCTTCGGTGCGGACGCTCGGCGCGCGCGACTACTCGCCCGCCCAGATCGAGGCCTGGGCCTCGCTCGCCCCGTCTCCGGAGGCCCTTGACGGGCGAATGGCTGACGGACGAACACGGCTGGTCGCCATCGCGGACGGCGTCGCAGGCTTTATCGATGTCGAGACGGACGGCCATATCGATCTGCTGTATGTGGCGCCCGTCGCGGCCGGGGCCGGGGTCGCCCGGGCCTTGCTGGAGACGGCCGAAGCCCTCGCGCCCCAGTCCGGTGTGGCGCGTCTCTACGGTGAAGCCAGCGAGACGGCGCGGCCGGTGTTCGAGCGGCTGGGCTACTCGGTCGTGGCCCGTCGCGATTTCGAGGTCGCGGGCGTGGCGATCCACAATTGGGCGGTCGAGAAGCGGCTCTAGCAGGCGCGTCCCTGACGCCGCCGCTGTTCGCAGCGACGCTGCTCGCGCTCCCAGGCCCGCTGCTCGCGCTCGCGTTTGGCCTTCGTTTCCTCGTCGGAGGTGGTGACGGCGTCAACGCCGGCGCCGACCACGGCTCCAGTGGCTTTCGCCGCGCCGCCGACGACCGCGGCGCCGGTGCCGACGACGGCCCCGACCAGGCAGCCCTGCAGCAGCAAGGCGCCGCAAAGAACGGCGGCGAGGGCGGCGCTGCGTGTGACCAGTCTGTTCATTTGACCCTCCAGAGGCCGCCACCCCTACGCGAGAATGGTGAACGGCGCCTGACGACGGACGGATGGTGGGCGGCGAGGGGTTCGAACCCCCGACCCCCTCGGTGTAAACGAGGTGCTCTGACCAGCGGAGCTAGCCGCCCGATTTCCCGCCCCCACGCGTCTCGGGGGCGACCGCATCCTAGAACCGGAAGCTGGCCCGCAGGAACAGCATGTACCGGACGTAATCGTCGATCATCTCCGCGTCGGCGCTGACCGAGAGCATGCCCAGTTCGTTGCCGACGTTGAGGCGGAAGCCGAGGATCGGTCCTCCGCCCTCGATGGTGTCGGGCGAAAGGGTGAAATCGCCGCCGCCCGAGCGGAAACGGGCGATGGTCTCGCCCGGATCGACCGAGATGTTCTGGCGCCAAGGTTGATCGCGGCCGTGGCCGAGAACATATGCCCCTCGCGGTCGTCGATCTCGAGGTCGAAGCCGTCGCCCCCGCCTTCCTCGACGTGGCCGTCCTCGCTCAGCGAGAAGAATTCGGCGTAGGCCTCCGGCCGGACCGAGAACCGGCCGAAATTGCGCTCGTAGGAGATCCCCCCCGCGGCCGCCAGGGTGAAGCCGTTCCAGTCGGACTCATTGGCCAGGTTCAGGCCGGCTCCGACGAAGCGGCGCTCCGAGTTGAAGGAGGCGTAGCCGGCG
>JBGTSL010000134.1:0-5610 GCA_041940325.1 Brevundimonas sp. | reverse complement strand
CGACAAGGCGACCATGGAAGTCGAGGCCGTCGACGAGGGCGAGGTCACCGACATCCTCGTGGCCGAGGGGACCGAGGGCGTGAAGGTCAACACCCCGATCGCGCGACTCAAGGACGAAGGCGGCGCGGCCGCTCCCGCGCCGAAAGCAGAGCCTGCCAAGACCGAGCCCGCGAAGGCGGAGCCTGCGAAGGCCGAGGCCGCTCCCGCCGCCGCTCCGACGGCAAAGACGCCCGCCGTTCCGTCGAAGGACGGCGAGCGCATCTTCGCGTCGCCGTTGGCGCGGCGCCTGGCCGCCCAGGCGGGTATCGACCTGAAATCGATCAAGGGCACCGGGCCACACGGCCGCATCGTCAAGCGCGATGTCGAAGGGGCGGCCAAGGGTGTGGTTCAGCCGTCCGCCGCGGCCCCGGCCGGCGAGGCCCGCAAGGTGCAGTCGCTGGCCCAGATGGGCATCCCGGACGGCAGCTACGACCTCGTGCCGCTGGACGGCATGCGCAAGGCCATCGCCCGGCGGCTGACCGACAGCTTCCGCGACGTGCCGCATTTCCCGCTGACCATCGACTGCGAGATCGACGGCCTGCTGGCCGCCCGCGCCCGCGTCAACGCCATGCTGGAGAAGGACGGGATCAAGGTCTCGGTCAACGACTTCGTCATCAAGGCCAGCGCCATGGCCCTGAAGGCCGTGCCGGAAGCCAACGCCAGCTATTCGCCGGAAGGCATCGCCATGCACCACAACGCCGACGTGGCGATGGCGGTGGCGATCGACGGCGGCCTGATCACCCCGATCATTCGCAAGGCCGAAACGAAATCCCTGTCGCAGATCGCCACGGAGTCCAAGGACCTGGCCAAACGCGCCCGCGACCGCAAGCTGAAGCCCGAGGAGTTCCAGGGTGGCACCTTCAGCGTCTCCAACCTGGGCATGTTCGGCATCAAGGCGTTCGCCTCGATCATCAACGAACCGCAGGGCGCGATCATGAGCGTCGGGGCAGGGGAGCAGCGCCCCGTGGTCAGGGACGGCCAGCTGGCCGTGGCCACGGTGATGACCGTCACCCTGACCTGCGATCACCGCGTCGTGGACGGCGCCATCGGCGCCAAATTCCTGCAGGTCTTCAAAGCGATGATCGAAGATCCCGTGACCATGCTGGCCTGACGGCGGGGCTTGCGGCCTCCCGCCGCCCGGTCAAGATAGGCCGGACGGGGAGGTTGTATGTCGGAACGCCAGCCGGGTGAGGATGAGGCTGTCTGCCGGGCCTGTGGGATCGGCCTGCGCGGGCGCTACTGCCATGCCTGCGGCCAGGATACGCTCGCGCGGCCCCGTCCGCTCCGCGACTGGGCGGCCGAGGCTTTTTCCGAAACCAATCTGGTCGATGGACGCACCGCCCGTACGCTCTTCGCACTCGCCGTGAAGCCGGGGCGGCTGCTGGAAGCCTGCCGCGACGGCGCCAGTTCGCTCTACCAGACGCCGACCAAACTGTTCGTGGTCGTCACGGCCCTGTTCCTGCTGACCCTGAATTTCGCGGACGTGCAGTTGTACCAGTACGTCGCGCGGGTGACCGATGCCGGGAAACCTGTCTCGGCGCGCGCCGATCCGGACGGCGCCACGGTCCATCTGGAGAACGCCACGCAAGGCGAGCGATGGATGCAGCGGCGGGTCGAACCGGCCATCGATCCCGCCGTCACCGCCGCTATCGCCGCCGCAGCGGAAAGGGCCACGACCGAAACCGACCGCCAGAACCTGCTCTATGAGAACATTCAGAATCGCGAGCAGGCGGCCATTTCCGAGCGGCTGGCGGGCTGGCTTCCCAATGCGATATGGCTGCTGATGCCGCTGTACGCCCTCATGCTGGCGCCGTTCTTCGGACGACGGCGGCTGATCATGGAGCATCTGGTGTTCGCCATGTGGGCGCACGTCACGGCCTTCATCCTGCTGATCCTCCTCGCCCTGGCGAACAAATACGGGGGGCGCGCGCCGGCCTGGCCGCTTGTGCTGCCGTTCCTGGCCTATTTCACGCTGGCGGCCAGCCGCTACTACGGCGTCAGCCGCCCGCAGGCGCTGGTCCGGGGGGCGATCCACCTGGCGCTCTACTTCGGCCTGGTGCTTTTCCCCGCAGCCCTCGTGGCGGCCCTGACGGTGATGGATCTGGAAGCGCTGATGACCTTCATGCTGGCCTGACATTTCGTTTCGTCGTGGGGCGGGGAGGGTGCCTTTCGCGTTCCCGGCGGGGTAAGAGGCGCAGCTCAAGGAGATGTATTCGCATGGCTGAGTTCGATCTGGTCGTCATCGGTTCCGGTCCCGGCGGCTATGTGGCCGCGATCCGGGCTTCGCAGCTGGGCCTGAAGACGGCCGTCGTCGAGCGCGAGAACCTCGGGGGCATCTGCCTGAACTGGGGCTGCATCCCGACCAAGGCGCTGCTCAAGTCGGGCGAGAAATACGAGAGCCTGTCGCACCTCAAGGACTACGGCCTGTCCGCCGACAAGGTCGGCTTCGACTTCGACGCCATCATTCAGCGCTCGCGCGGGGTGGCCGCCCAGATGAACAAGGGCGTCGCCTTCCTGATGAAGAAGCACAAGATCGAGGTGATCGAGGGCTCAGCGAAGCTGGAGAAGGGCAAGGACGCGCCCAAGGTGGTCGTCGCCCTGAAAGCCGGCGGCTCACGCACCATCGAGGCGAAGACCGTCATGCTGGCCGTCGGCGCCCGCGCCAAGGCCATCCCGCAGATCGGCCTCGAGGCCGACGGCGACCGTATCTGGGCCTATCGCGAGGCCATGGCGCCGAAGAAAATGCCGGCCTCCATCGTGGTCATCGGATCGGGCGCCATCGGGGTGGAATTCGGCAGCTTCTACAGAGCGTTGGGAGCGGAAGTTACGATCGTGGAAGCGGTAGACCGGATCTTGCCGGTGGAAGACGAAGAGGTCTCCAGGGCGGCGCAGAAGGCGTTCGAGAAGCGCGGCATGAAGTTCCGCACCGGCTGCAAGGTGACGAAGGTCTCGAAAGGCGGGAAGGGCGTCCAGGTCGCCATCGAAGCCGGCGGCAAGGCCGAGACGCTGGAGGCCGAGGTCTGCATCTCGGCGGTCGGCATCACCGCCAACACCGACGGCATCGGCCTGGAGGCGCTGGGCGTGAACATGGACCGCGGCCACATCACCATCGACGGCCACTGCCAGACCAATGTGAAGGGGCTGTACGCCATCGGCGACTGCGCCGGCGCGCCCTGGCTGGCCCACAAGGCCTCGCATGAGGGCATTCACGCCGCCGAACACATCGCCGGCTACAAGACGCCCAGCGTCCATTCGCCGATCGCCGGCTGCACCTACGCCCAGCCGCAGGTCGCCTCGGTGGGGATTACGGAGCAGGGCGCGCGCGACGCGAAGCGCGAGGTCAAGGTCGGCCGCTTCCCGTTCCGGGTGAATGGCAAGGCCGTGGCGGCCGGAGAGATCGAGGGCTTCGTCAAGACCATCTTCGACGCGAAGACCGGAGCCCTGATCGGCGCCCACCTGATCGGCGCCGAGGTCACCGAAATGATTCAGGGGTTCGTCACCGCCATCACCCTGGAGGCGACTGAAGAAGACCTCCACGGCATCGTCTATCCGCACCCGACCATGTCCGAGGCCATGCACGAGGCTTCGCTGGACGCCTATCAGCGGGTGCTGCATCTCTGAGTCGAGATGATCTGGCGACCGGGAGAGCGGCCGCAGGACGCCTGACCCGGAATACGCCTAAGATATATTATGCGAAATCGAGGATCGTCATTCGGGCGCAAGCGCGCGCCGCGGTCCCTGACGCCGATCATCGCCCTGCCTGCGGCCGCCGTTCAGCATCATCAGCTCGAGACGGATTTCAGTCAGCCTCTGCTCGACGCAGCCGATGGCCACGACAATCGCGGCGACGGCCATCGCGCCCGCCTGGAACGCCAGGGTGACATAGGGCAATGTGACACCGGCGATCTGACTGTAGAGGACGGTGATGACCATGACCGTGCCAACGACGCCGACGGCGCTGAGACCGACGGGCTGAAGCATGGACCGCATGGGCGCCCGCTGGTTGATCCGGCTGCCGGGCTTCCGCCGATCCCGCCCACGGCGCTCGGTGCGCGCGCGTCGATCGGTCACCTGCGCGGGGTCGTCCTGCTTCTCCACCAGAATATCGGCTTCAATGGCCATGTCAGTCTCTCCTGTTGAGGCCGTGGCGGAGCGTCCGGCCAGGCTCGTCATGCCGCCGCCTTGCCGCCCCCGGTCCATCGCTCGGCCCGCAGGACATATCGAATCTGGTAGGCCAGAAGCCGCCAGTTCAGCGGCTTCATCACGAAGGACGTCGCGCCCAGGTGGAAGCAGCGGTCGATGGCCTCGACATCCTCGCGGCCAGTCTGGACGATGACAGCCAGATCCTTGAGGGCCGGATCATTGCGAATGCGGGTAAGGACCTCGAAGCCGTCGATGCCCGGCATCTCCAGGTCCAGCAGCACGAGGTCGTAGCGGGCGGTCTTGAGCCGCTCGAGCGCCGCCGCGCCGTCTTCGGCGAGATCGATTTCAGTCGTCGGCGTGGCGAGATTGACCTGGGCGAAGGCTCTCAGGATCGGATCGTCATCGACGAAGAGGATCCGCGCCTCGTCCTGCAGGACGTAAAAGAAACCGCCACTCATTGGGACCTCCCCGGGAAACCCATCGCCTCCCCTCGTCCCCCGACACATCCGAGCATTAAGCCTCGAGTCATTAAGGGACTGTATAAGCCTCAGTAACTGCAAGTTTTCGGGTGGCCGTGTTGGGGAGTTCATCTCGCAGAAGCGGCGGTTCCATACGCCAGAAGCTGGTCGGCCTCGTGCTGGCGGCCCTGGCGACGACCTGCGTCGTGGTCGCGACCCTGATGGGCTGGACCGACGCCCGCCGGCAGACCGAACTCGAAGCGTCCAAGCTCACCCAGACGGCGGGCGTCATCGGCTCCTTCGCGGCGGATCCGGTTCGGGCCGGCGACCGCGTCGGCAGTTTCACCGCCCTGCGCGCCATCGCCCAGATGCCGACCGTCACCTACGGCCGGATCGAGAGCGGCGACGGCGCGCTGCTGGCGGAAACGGGCGGCGGCGTCCGACTATCGTCAGACGCTCGCGTGACGGACGGCGACCGGCTGTCGGTCTGGTCGGTGCTGACGACGGGCACCGTGCAGGTCAGCGCGCCCGTTGTCAGCCAGGGCGAAGAAGTCGGCCGCATCACCCTCCTGGCCAGGACGCCCGGACTGCGCGAGCGGGTGCTGGGCTCGGTGCTGGTTCCCTTGCTCGGCACGGCCATCGCGGCGCTGGCGGGTCTGCTGATCGCGCTGCGCATGGCCCGTCGCATCAGCGAGCCGATCGTGCGCCTGGCCGCCTTCGCCAATCAGGTCCGGGACTCGGAAGACTATTCTACGGACCCTGAGGTCTCCGCCGACGGCGAGGTGGGCGATCTCGTCGGCGGCCTCCGCTCAATGCTTCAGGGGCTGCGGGAGCGCGACCGGCGCATCGCCGACCACGTCGCCGGTCTGGAGGACACGGTCGCCACCCGGACCGCCGAACTCAGCGAGGCCAAGCAGGCGGCCGAGGCGGCCAACGCCGCCAAGTCGGACTTCCTGGCGGTGATGAGCCA
>JBGTSL010000133.1:0-5784 GCA_041940325.1 Brevundimonas sp. | reverse complement strand
CCTGCTGCCCTCGGGCGGCTCGATTCTCGAGGCCATCCTCGCCGTCCAGCCGCACCTGACAAAGAATGAAACCCATGCCGCCCTCGCCCGCTTCGCCTTCCGAAATGAGGCTGCCCACCAGTCCGTGGCGACGCTCAGCGGCGGCGAACGCCTGCGCGCTTCCATGTCCATCATGCTCGCCAGCGCCACCCCGCCGCAGGCGGCGAACTGCTCCAGGCCCGTCAGGGGCTCGACGCTGCCGAACCAGCCGAGCTGGAGGAGGTAGCCCCGTGGGAGCGCCGAGTCGTTCGTCAGGCTGAACCAGATGTCGGAGCCCACCGGAACGTCGAGGTCGAAGTAGCAAGGCGGCGGCCCCGGGTCGGCCACCATGGATCCCAGGTTCACGGGGATGTTGATCTCACCGCCGGGATCGAGGGCGATGGCCGTCGCGCAGGTCTCGCCCGGGATCGGATGGGGCGAGGCCGTCACCTCCACCGAGACCACGCCGGGCACGCTCGTGTCGACGGCCATCGAGTAGGGCGAGTCGACGTGCAGCTCGAGCGTGCCCGTGAACGTCCCCGAGTAGGTGAACAGGTCCCAGCGGTCGCCCACCTCCGCCTGGTAGCTGGGGAACACCTGCACGTGCGTGACGACCTCGAGGAGCAGGTCGTGGGTGGCGATGGGCGTCAGTCCCGCGCCGCCGTTCGCCGAGGGCTCGATGCGCATGAACGACTGGTCCCGGATCGCGAAGAGCGAGGTCGCCGTGATCGAGGGGGCGGCCCCGCGCATCACGAGGACGCCGACGCCCGAGGGTCCCGGGGTCCCCAGCCAGACGCCCACGTTCACGACGGAGCTCGAGAGGGAGCCACCCTCCATGGTGTACGAACCGAACGCGTCCGTCCTGCCGATGTCCACCTCGTCAGCGAAGACGTTGCCGCCGGTCTGTTTCACGTAGCCCCCGAACGGCAGTCCCCCGACGTACAAGGAGTTTGTCTGGAGCGTGCCGCCGGCGACGATCTCGAGTCCCTCCATGTACTCGAGCGGCTCCACGGAGACGCTGTTGGACTCGGCGTCGGGGGTGTCCACGGTGACCTCGTGGAGCACGAAGGCCTGTGCGCCTGTGGCCAGCTCGGGCGGCGAGCCGAGGTCCCAGACGGCCGGGTTCGTCCAGGAGCCCGCCTGGACGGAGGTGTAGGTCGTGCCGCCGGCGAGGGCGGAGCCCGCCAGCACGAGCGCGGCGAGGCAGGGCGCCGCGGCGCGACGAGCCGCGGGAGCAGTCGAAGGAAAGGTCATGGCGAGGTCTCCGTCGGAAGGGGGACGGGCGCCCGTCGTGGGCCCCATCGCCCATCCCGCGGGATCCGCCCCGGACGAGGACCAGGTTTTCTCGGCGAGCTCTCGACGGCAGGGGACGGCGGTCGTCCGGTCGCCGCGCCCGTCCCGACGGCGAGGCCGATCGCGAGCGCCGCGTGCGGCACGGCGAGCAGCGGGCCGAGCAGGCGCCGCAGCAGGCGGAACGCCCGGCTGTCGTGAAATGCGGCGCCGATCGCGACGACCAGGCCCAGCGACAAGAGCGTCGCCGCGGTTCCGGTCCACAGCGCCAGCAGGATGGCCCGGCCCAGCCCCGGCGCCTCGACCAGCGCGCGCCAGGCGGCGCCGTCGGCCGCCACGGCCAGCCCTGCCAGCCCGGCCAGGATCGGGCCGAGGACGAGCATCAGGGTCAGCGCTGGGACGAGTTTCAGCATGGCGACCCGGAACCTGCCGCGGGTTGATCGAACCGTCTACGGCTACCGGGCGTAGCGCTCGGCCCAGGCCTGCTCGAGCAGGGGCACCCAGGCGGCATGCGGCTCGGCCAGGGTCGGGCCCAGGGCCTCCGGCGCCAGGTCGGCCGGGCCCAGCGGCAAGGCCTCGAACAGCGCCATGTCTTCGGCAGGCAGGGCGGCGACGTCCAGCACGGTCGGGTCGCCCCAGACGGCAGGATCGGCCTTGCGCGCCTGCGCCTCGGGCGAGAGCAGGAAGTCGGCCACCACCATGGCACCGGCCGGCGCGCTGGCGTTGAACGGGATGGCGACGAAGTGGGTGTTGCCGATGGTGCCACCGTCGAGCACGAAGGTCCGCACCGTCTCGGGCAACAGGCCCTGGGCGATGGCCGACGACGCCTCGCCGGGATTGAACGCCATCATGATCGCGATCTCGCCGTCGTTCATCAGCTGGCGCAGTTCGGGATAGCCGGTGGGAAACAGGCGGCCGCCGCGCCAGAGATGGGGGTGCAGCGCATCGAGATAGGCCCAGAGCGGCGCCGTAGCAGCCTCGAACGCGCCCTGGTCGGCGGGCGGCGCGGCAAAGCGCGCGGTGTCGCCGGCGAGCGAGAGCAGCAGCTGCTTCAGCACCGTGGTGCCGACGAAGTCCGGCGGCGCCGGGTAGGTGAAGCGGCCGGGGTTGCGTTCCGCCCAGGCGCGCAAGGCCTCGGCGTCGCGCGGCGGTTCGGCGACGACGGCGCTGTCGTGGATGAACACCAGCTGCGCCATGCCCCAGGGCGCCTCCAGGCCGTCGGTGGCGACGGTGAAGTCGACCAGCGTGGTCGGCTTGCCCGCAACGTCGACCGCGGCCGCATTGGGCAGCAGGTCGACGAACGGGCCGAACAGCAGGTCCTGCTGCTTCATCGCCGCGAAATTCTCGCCGTTGATCCAGACCAGGTCGACGCTGCCGCCGGCATCGCGGCCGGCCTCCCGCTCTGCCAGCACGCGGGCCACAACCTGGGCGGTGTCGGTGACCTTGACGTGGACCAGCTCGACGGCATAGAGCGCCGCCACGCGGCCGGCGGCCCAGGCGATATAGGCATTGATCTTGGCGTCGCCGCCCCAGGCGTTGAAGTAGACCGTCTGGCCCCGCGCCGCATCCAGCACCGCCGCCCAGTCCGCGAAGTCCTCTGGTGCCGGGCGCCCTTCAGGCCGGGCCGGGCCCGAGGTCAGGGCGATGGCCAGGGCAGCCGATGCGACGGCGCGGACCAGCGCCGACGGCCTCAATGAAATCATGTGCGAATCTCACGTCGGGAACGGGTTACGGTCGCGACAATCTACCCGGCGGCGCACATCTGTCTGCACCGGTCACACAGGATTGAACCGGGGTTACTCAGGCGTTGTAGTCCAGCCCCCAGGCGGCGAAGCGCTCCGGGTCGTCGAGCCAGCGTTCGCGGACCTTGACGAACAGGAACAGGTGAACCTTGCAGCCCAATTCCTGCTCCAGCTCTCTCTGCGCCGCCTCGCGGATCGGCTGGATGCCGGCGCCCTTCTTGCCGAGGATGATGCCCTTGTGGCCCTCGCGCGCGACATAGATGGTCTGGTCGATCCTGACGCTGCCGTCCTTGAACTGGGTCCAGCCGTCGGTCTCGACGGTCAGCGCATAAGGCAGCTCCTGGCGCAGCCGCAGGAACAGCTTCTCGCGGGTCACCTCGGCCGCCATCAGCCGGTCGGACAGGTCGGAGAGCTGGTCCTCGGGATAGTGCCAGGGTCCCTCCGGCATCCGGCCGGCGATGTGGTCGCGCAGGTCGTCGACGCCGTCGCCGGTCTCGGCCGAGATCATGAAGGTGGCGTCGAAATTGCCCATGGCGTTGAGCGTCGCCGACCGCTCCAGCAGCACGGCGGGCTTGACCAGGTCGACCTTGTTGAGCGCCAGGATCGCGCTGCGGCCGGCCGCATTCAGCTTGTCGACGATCGCCCGGTCCTCGTCGGTGATGCGGCGGGCGTCGACCATCAGCACGACGAGGTCGGCGTCCTGCGCGCCGCTCCAGGCGGCGGCGACCATGGCGCGGTCGAGCCGTCGTTTCGGCGCGAAGATGCCGGGGGTGTCGACGAAGATGATCTGGGTCGCACCGGCCATCGCCACGCCGCGCACCTGGGTGCGGGTGGTCTGCACCTTCGGCGTGACGATCGAGACCTTGGCGCCGACCAGCCGGTTGATCAGGGTCGACTTGCCGGCGTTGGGCGCGCCGATCAGCGCGACGAAGCCGCAGCGCTGCAGCGTGTCCGGTTCGCTCATTGGGCGGTCTTGTCCACCGTCTCGCGTTCGGCCAGCGTCAGCATCCGCTCGGCCGCCTCGCGGGTTGCGACGCGCTTCGACGGGCCCTCGCCCTGCTGCGGCGGCAGCCCTTCGACGCTGACCTCGACGACGAACTGCGGGGCATGGTCGGGCCCGGAGCGGCCGATCTCGCGATAGACCGGCAGCGGCCGCCCGCGGCCCTGCGCCCATTCCTGCAGGGCGGTCTTCGGGTCGCGCGGCGGCGCCAGGTCCGCCTCCAGCAGCGGCGCCCACTGCGCCTCGACGAAGCGGCGCGCCGCATCCAGCCCGCCGTCGAGATAGAGCGCGGCGATCACGGCCTCGCAGCAGTCGGCCAGCACACCGGGATTCTCCAGCAGGTCCTGGTTCGCGTCTGGGCTGGCAACGCGCAGATGGCCGCTGAGGTCGATCCGCCCGGCGACGATCGCCAGCGCGTCGCGCTGCACCAGCGCCGCGTGCCGCTTGGCGAGCGCGCCTTCGGTCTCGTCGGGGAAGCGGTGATACAGCATGTCGGCGACGATCACGCCCAGCACCCGGTCGCCCAGGAACTCCAGGCGCTGGTAGGTCGACGCCTGTCCGCTGGACCTGAGGCTGACGTGGGTCAGGGCCGCGGCCAGCAGGCTCCGGTCGCGGAACTGGTGGCCGAGAATGCCGTCAAGCCCTTCCATCGCCGTGCTGTCGGGGTGCGCTCGCTCTGTCGGGTCGGTTCCGCCGTCGCCGATGCTCACCGGATGCCGTCGAACAGCCGGCCCCAGCGCGTCGCCCCCGGCCACTTCCAGACTTCCCAGATCGCAGCCGAGCCGTCGGTCGAATAGAAGATGAACTCGGCGCGGCCGACCAGGTTCTCGAACGGCACGAAACCGACGTTGGCCCGGCTGTCCAGCGAGTTGTCGCGGTTGTCGCCCATGGCGAAGAAGTGGCCCTCGGGGACGATCCATTCCTGCGTGTTGTCGAAGCGGTGGTTGTCCGAATACTCGTAGATCGTATGGGACACGCCGGTCGGCAGGGTCTCGACATACTCGGTGACCTGGATGGCGTTGCCGTGGACGTCGAGATAGCTGTTGGGCCCGACCAGCGTGCGCTCGACCGGCGCGCCGTTGATGTGCAGGATGCCGTTGGTCACCTGGATGCGGTCGCCGGGAAGCCCGATGACGCGCTTGATGTAGTCCAAATCCGGGTCGCTGGGCAGCTTGAAGACGACGATGTCGCCGACTTCGGGCGGCGAATCCATGATCCGCCCCTCGAACACGTCCGGCGAGAAGGGCAGCGAATACCGGCTGTAGCCGTAGCTGTACTTCGAGACGAACAAATAGTCGCCGACCAGCAGGGTCGGGATCATCGATCCGCTGGGGATATTGAACGGCTCGAACGCGACCGTACGCACGACCAGCGCGATGAGCACCGCGTAGATGACCGTGCGGATCGTTTCGCCAAACCCGGAGCGCTTGGCTTTCGCGTTTTTCTTGGTGATGGACGAGATGGCTGAACCCCTATCGGCTGCCGGCGCAGCGCATCCGGCCGATGATTGGCATGGGCAAGGAGATATACATCGCGTTGCGGCGGCGCAAGCGATTATCCGGCCGCGACGGCGGCCGCAACCGGCACTGCGGTGATGATCACCATCGCCTGGGCCAACGGGTATTCGTCGGTGATGGTCAGGGCCAGTTCGGCGCGGTGGCCGTCCGGCAGCAGGCTCGCCAGCCGCTCGGCCGCCCCGCCGGTCAGCTGCAGCGTCGGCTTGCCGGTCGGCAG
>JBGTSL010000132.1:0-5796 GCA_041940325.1 Brevundimonas sp. | reverse complement strand
CTGATGCTGCCCGGCTGGCAAGGCATCGCCCTGGCCGCCGCCGAGCAGGGCCGCTGGCCCAATCCGTGGCTGCTGCTGGCCGTGTTCATCGGCGCGGCCCTGATGCGCGCGGCCGGCTGCGCGTTCAACGACATCGTCGACCGCGACTTCGACGCCCAGGTCGCCCGCACGGCCATGCGCCCGATCCCGGCCGGGCTGATCAGCGTCAAGCAAGCCTGGCTGTTCCTGGTCGGCTGCAGCCTCATCAGCCTGCTGATCCTGCTGACCCTGGGCTGGTTGGCGATCGGTCTGGGCGTGCTGTCCCTGGGCCTGGTGGCCGGCTATCCGTTCATGAAGCGCATCACCTGGTGGCCGCAGGCCTGGCTCGGCCTGACCTTCAACTGGGGCGCCCTGATGGGCTTCGCGGCGGCGCTTTCAGCGCTCTCGGCGGTGGCGGCCTTGAGTGGGGCGGCGTCCAGTCTGTGCATGTGGGCTGGGAATGGCCCGCCTCCGGCGTGCGCTTATGAGTTCGCCCCTCCGGCGCTGATGTTGCTGTGGCCCGCCGCCCTCCTCCTCTATCTCGCCCTCGTCTTCTGGACCCTGGGCTACGACACCATCTACGCCCTGCAGGACATCGAGGACGACGCCATGGTCGGGGTGAAGTCCTCGGCCCGCCGCCTCGGCTCGAACGTGCGCGGCGGCGTCGGCGTCTTCTATCTCCTCACCGTCCTCCTGACCGTCGGCGCCGGCGTCGCGGCCGGGCTCGGCCCGCTGTTCTACGTCGCCCTCCTGCCGTTCGCCGCCCACCTGTTCCGGCAGGCCCGCGACGTCCGCCGCGACGACCCCGCCCTTGCGCTTCGGCTGTTCAGGTCCAATCGTGACGCGGGCCTCATCCTGTTTGTCGCCATCATTCTCGGCTCGGTTCAGCTTCCGCTTTGAAGGATTCCCGCATGACCCGCCCCCTCCGCCTCCTGCTTCTCTCCGCCGCCGTGGCCGCGACCCTCGCCGCCTGCAATCGCGACCGGGAGACGCCGGCGCCGGCCGGGGAAACGCCCGATCCCAACGCCCTGGTCACCCCCGCGGACGCGGCGGCGCCTCCGGGCTATGAGGCGAAGACGCAGTACGCCGACGTCAGGCTGACCCTGCCCGACGCCCTCAAGGCCCACCCCGACCTGCACGCCCGCCTCTACGCCGAGGAGGTGCGCAAGCTGAAGCAGTTCGCCGAAGGCGCGCAGGGCGAGCTGACCGAGGCCGGGGCCCCGACCGACCGGCCGAAATACGAGAATACCATCACCCTCGAGACCGCCGCCGAGACGCCCAAGCTGCTCAGCCTGAAGCGGACGGCCTTCGACTACTCCGGCGGCGCCCACCCCAATACGCTGACCAGCGGCATCCTCTGGGACAAGGCGCTGAAGCGCCAGATCGGCCTCGCTGACCTGTTCCGCAAAGGCGCCGACCTGACCGTCCTCGACCAGGCCCTCTGCTCCGCCCTCAACACAGCCAAGCGCGCCCGCGTGCCGGACGGCGCCTCTATCACCTTCGAAAGCAAGCCCTTCGCCTGCCCCCGCGTGGCCGTGACCCCCTTCGTCCTGACCCCCGGCGACACGTCGGGCAAGGCCGCCGGCCTGACCTTTCTGATCGGGCCCTACCAGGCCGGCCCTTATGCCGAAGGTAGTTACGAGATCGCGATTCCCGTAACGGTGTTTCGCTCTTCGCTCGCCGTCCCGTATAACGACGAATTCGGCGGGCGGCCGGCAGGGGCCGGATAGGTCTCGCCGACGGGAGACAGGCTATGAAGGTCTTGGTGCTTTCCCTCACCGCCGCCGCCGCCGTCCTCTTCGCGACCTCGGCCTCCGCCCAGGCGCTTGGTTCGGGCGTGCGCGAGGGCCCCGGTTCGAGCGGGACGGAGGTTCTGGGCAACCCCTCAGAGGCGGGCCTGGTCGCCACCACGCCGAGCCGCATTTCCCGTTCGCGTCGCGAGATGAACCGCGGCCGGAACACCCCGTTCGAGGTCGGGATGTCGCCGCGCCGCGCCCGGCTCCATGCCCGCGATCTGGTCGAACGCGCCGATCTCCGCTGCGAGGTCGCCGACGCCAGGGTCGTGGCCTTCACCAGCAATCACATACCGGTCGTGGAAGTCGACTGCCGCGAGGGCGGCCTGGTGATCGTCGATGATCTCCCGATCCAGGCGACCGATTGCCTCGACCTCGCGGCCATCGAGCCGGATCCGTCCGACGACCGCTTCTATCTGACCTGCCAGCTGCCCGGCAACGTCTCCCGGGTCGCCGCCGCCCGTCAGTCCGCCAGGAACTGATCGACGACTTCGGCGAACCGCGCCGGCTGGTCGGCCATGATGAAATGCCGGGCGCCGTCGACGCGGATCAGCCGCACCCCGGGCAGGGCCGCATACTCCCGGCCCCACATCCCGTCGGCCATGGCCGCCGGCGCCCCGCCGTCGGCGTCCGAGGCGTAGACCGCCCACACCGGCGTGGTCATCGCCGCCAGGCCGGGCCGGGCGTCGGTGGTCATCACCTCGCGGATCGCCGTCGCCAGGGCCCGACGGTCCGAGGCGGTCGACCATTCGACCATGGCCTCCCGCGTCGCCGGGTCCCGGGCCAGGCCGATCGCCGTCTGCCCCTGCTGCGCCGCGAAGCCCCCCTCATCGGCGGCGAGGATGGCCGCCGCCGCCTGGTCCGCGAACGGCCGGGCGCTCTCCGCCGTCGCCGTCGGCCCGAACAGGGCGCTGAAGAAAGGCAGGCTGTCGACGCTCATCACCCTGCCGACCAGCCCGGGATGGCCCTGGGCCAGCAACAGGCCGGTGAGCCCGCCCATCGAATGGCCGATCACCGCCGGACGCTCCAGCCCGGTCTCGCGCACGTAGCGGGCCAGCTCCCCGATCATCGGCTCGAGGAACGGCCCGTCCCCGTGCGTCCACGGCTCGCCCGCGAACCCGGCCAGCTGCACCAGATGCACCCGGTGCGTCGCCGCCAGCCGGGTCGCCTCGGCCCGCCACACCTCCCGGGAAGACGCATAGCCCGGAATCAGAACCACGTCGGGGCCGTCCCCGATCACCTCGACCGAAAGCCGGTCGGAAGCAAAGGCCGTCTGGACGGCCGGAACCGGCGCCGCCTCGGCCTGGACGGCCAGGGCGATCGAGCCTGCGACCAATAATGACGCAGAGGCGAGGCACAATGCGCGCAGGGTCGAGCGCGCCACGAAGTGACGAAGATGCAGCATTGGAAATGTCCTTTGGGAAAGCCTGACGGGGTCAGGCGTGGGGGTTCTCGAAGACCTCTTCCACCGGTCGCGCGAACAGCACGGCGATGCGGTAGGCGAGGTCCAGCGACGGATCGTGCTTCTCGGTCTCCAGCGCGTTCACGGCCTGCCGCGACACGCCCAGCGCCTGACCGAGCTGTTCCTGGGTCCAGCCGCGCTCGACCCGCAGCAGTTTCAGCCGGTTCTTCATCGGCTGCTCCTGACGAAGGGCGCCACAAGGCCGAAACAGGCCCAGAACAGGGGGTAGATGATCCAGGCGGGGATGTGCGGCGCGTCGGCGTAGCTCTCGCCGAACCCCCAGACGCTGGCGACGGCCATGGCCAGACCGGCGGCGAGGATGAATTGCTTGGCCGTGACCGCCCGGACGAACTCGTCCGAATCCCGCATCAGCGCCAGAGTGGCCCAGATCTGGCCGACGACTGGCGCCGACACCGCAAGGGCGAGAGCCCAGGCTGCGACCGGCGAGCCGATATCGTCGAACGCTCCAAAGATGGCTGCCACGTTGATCGCGACATAGCCGCTCATGAAGCCCAGGGTGCGAACGACATAGCGCCGGTGCGCGGATGTACTCGATTTGGCGATAGCCAGCATGACAAGTCCTCCTGACGTGATGTCATGCTTACCTTACATCGACGAGATGTCATGTCAACCTGACTTATCGTCAGGAACGCCTGACACCTCTCCCGCGACCCTGGCGCCGCTTTCCGCGGCCGGACCCGGGGCGTATCCTGCGCTCATGCCCGCCGCGCCCCGCGCCCGTCCAACCGACCTGTTCACCGCCGACGAGTGGAGGCCGTTCCAGACGCGCCGCGCCTGGGTCGGACCGCTGCTCGTGCTGCACTGCTGGGGCGTGATCCTGCTGGCCGCCGTCGCGGGCGTGCTTTGGCCGGTGCTGATTCCGCTCTGCGTCGCCGTCGTCGGCACGCGCCAGCTGGGCCTCGCCATCCTGATGCATGAGGCGGCGCACGGCGGCCTGTCGCCCCACCGCGGACTGAACGATTTCCTCGGCCACTGGCTGTGCGCCGTGCCGGTCGGAGCCTCGCTGGCGCTCTATCGGCCCTACCACCTCAACCACCACAAATACGCCCAGCAGGCCGAGGACCCCGACCTGGTCCTGTCCGCCCCCTTTCCCGTCACCCGCGGCTCGCTGCGGCGCAAGATCGTCCGCGACCTGACCGGCCAGACCTTCTTCAAGCAACGGGTCCTCTACCTCTTCCGCGCCTTCCGCAGCGACCGCGACCAGGACATGGCCGAGGGCGCCGTGGTCACCGGCCGCAGCGTCGCCCCCTTCCTGCTGGTCAACGCCGCCCTGCTCACGGCGGCCGTCCTCGCCGGGGCCTGGTGGGCGTATATCGCCCTGTGGCTGCTGCCTCTGGCGACCTGGTTCCCGATGGTCACCCGACTACGCAACATCGCCGAACACGCCTGCGTCGAGGGCTCGGCCGACGACGCCTTCCGCGCCGCCCGAACCACCCGCGCCTCCTGGTGGGAGCGCGCCTTAATCGCTCCCTACTGGGTCAATTTCCACGCCGAGCACCACCTGTTCATGCACGTCCCCTGCTGGAAACTGCCGGCCCTGCACCGGGCGGTTCGGAGCAAGCCCCAAGGCGCGCGGATGGAGGTGGCGAGCGGCTATCTGGATGTGTTGCGCGAGGCGAGCGCCAGGGCGTGATCTCCGACCCCGCCGCCTTCATCCTCGCCAACACCCGTCTCCAGCCCGTCCCGCACGCGCCGGAGATTTCCCTGCGGCTGGCCGACGAGGTCACGCCGATCTGGCGGCTGACCGAGGAGGATCTCGGCGAGATGGGGCTGCCGCCGCCCTTCTGGGCCTTCGCCTGGGCCGGCGGCCAGGGTCTGGCCCGCTGGCTGCTCGACCATCCGCACGAGGTCGCCGGCAAGCGGGTGCTCGATTTCGCCGCGGGCTCTGGCCTCGTCGGAATCGCGGCCATGAAGGCCGGCGCGGCCTCGGCCATCTGCGCCGACATCGATCCATTCTCCGGCGCCGCCGTCGCCCTCAACGCTGAAGCGAACGGCGTCGCCCTCGCCTTCACCGGCGCGGACCTGCTCGACGCCCTGCCGCCGGAGGTCGACGTCATCTGCGCCGGCGACGTCTTCTACGAGAGGCCCATGGCGGACCGCGTGCTGCCCTGGCTGGCGGCGGCCGCCGACAGGGGAACCCGCGTCCTCGTCGGTGATCCGCTACGGACCTACTTCCCGAAATCGGGCCTCGACCTTCTGGCCGAATACGAGGTCCCGACCACCCGCGAGCTCGAGGACTCCGCCGTCAAACGCACCCGCGTCTGGTCGCTCTAGTGGTCGTCAGGAGCATCCGGGTCCGGTGAGACGGTGATCGGGTTCCTGGCCGCCGCCTTCGGGTCGCCGTCCAGGTCGGCCTCCGCGGGCCGGTCCTTGATGCGGGCGCCCTCAAGGTCTTCGTCGCGGCTGTAGCCGGGGTCGTCGGGGTTGGGGCGGGTCATGGTCGTCTCCTCAGTTGACGATCGGACGCGGGCTTTCGGCGGCGGCTTCAGACTGCTCGCGATG
>JBGTSL010000131.1:0-5834 GCA_041940325.1 Brevundimonas sp. | reverse complement strand
CCGGACGCAGGCCGGGCTCGTAGTGCGTCAGGGCGTGCGACAGGCCGTGGCGGATGGCGCCGGCCTGGCCCGACAGACCCGAGCCCTCGACCGTGCAGACCACGTCGAACTGGGTCTCGCGGCCGGTGACGACCAGGGGTTGGGCGATCATCATGCGCAGCACCGGACGGGCGAAGTAAACTTCCTGGTCGCGGCCGTTGATGGTGAACTTGCCGGTGCCCGGCTTCACCCAGACACGGGCGATGGCGTTCTTGCGCTTGCCGGTCGAATAGGCGCGGCCCTGGGCGTCCAGCTTCTGGACGTAGACCGGGTGCTCTTCGCCTGCGCCCGGGGTCTGCAGGCTCTTCAGCGCGTCGAACCCGGTGGCGGCGGGCGCGTCGTTCTGCGGGGCGGCGGTTTCGTTGGTGACGTCGGTCATGCTCAGACGCTCCGGGTGTTCTTGGCCGAGGCCGACTTGAAGTCGATCGTCTCGGGCGACTGGGCTTCGTGGGTGTGCGTGGCGCCGGCGAACAGACGCAGGTGCGTCATCTGCTTGCGGGCCAGCGGGCTTTCCTTCGGCAGCATGCGCTCGACGGCCTTCTCGAGCACGCGCTCGGGGAAGCGGCCGTTCAGCACCTTCTCCGGGGTGGTCTCCTTGACGCCGCCCGGGTGGCCGGTGTGGCGGTAATAGACCTTGTCTGTGTTCTTCTTGCCGGTGAACACCACCTTGTCGACGTTGGTGACGACGACATAGTCGCCGCAATCGACGTGCGGGGTGTAGTCGCCGCGGTGCTTGCCGCGCAGACGGTTGGCGATGAAGGTCGCGAGACGGCCCACCACGACGCCTTCGGCGTCGATGTGGATCCACTTCTTCTCGACCTCGGCTGGCTTCAGCGAAGCCGTGGTGCTCTTCAGCATGACGAGGGTTCCTGGGGACGAACGAAGGGCCCGTCCCGTGACCGGGCCGAGCGGAAGGCGCGCTGATAGAGGAAGCCGTGGGGAAGGTCAATGCAGTCCAGCGCCGTCACCTCGTGCTAGCACATTGAGTTTGTTGAATATAGTTCGTGCGGTATCAAAATACCATATCGCCCCCAAGGCTTGTTAAGCGCAGCGGTGCCGAAGAAGGTCGCCCAGGACCCAACGGGAGCGCAGCGCCGCCTCCTCTGCGGGCCTTGCCTACAACAGTCCATTGGCGTCCCCCTGTCATCGCCGCAGGAGCCACCGTCCCCATTGTGTCCGTTGTGTCCGTTGAGACTCCCTTGTGTCCACCGTGAGGAACCGGTGCTCGGAGGCCAGCCCGCAATAACCCCTGAATTGTCTTATGAGCGCCGTCCTGGGCCCGACTGAGGGCAGGGATGGATCCCGACCGCTTGCCCGCCGCGAATCGGCGCGTTAACCATTCTAAATGGGAAGGGCGCGGATCACCGATTGTGGCGGGATCGCCGCCGGCATCGGACCGCCGCCGGCTCAAAGCGCCTTGCGCCGGAACCTGTCGTTCTTCCAATGGAGTCTGGTCGGCGGCTTGGGCATCGCCGGAAGCGCCATGGGTCTGTTGCGGCCTGATTGGATCATTCCCGTTGTGGTCGCCGGTGCGGCGACGGCTTTTGTGACCGTTTCCCTCTGGCGGGTGATGATGGTGGCTCTGAGCGTGTCACCGCCGAATGAAGAACCAGTCCGACCGCCCCGGCGCCTTCCACTCTACTCCGTCCTGGTCGCGCTGCACGATGAGGCGGACATCATGGATCAACTGGTGGAGCGCCTGGCGCGCATCGACTACCCGCCAGGTCGCCTGCAGGGATTGTTGATCCTTGAAGCGCATGACCATGCGACCCAAGCGGCCGCCATGGCGGCGGCCAGACCTGATTGGCTCAAGGTGTTCATCGCGCCGCCAGGAAAGCCCGGCACGAAGCCGCGTGCGCTGAACTGCGCCCTGGAGCATGTCACAGGCGAATTCCTCACGGTCTATGATGCAGAGGACGAGCCCGATCCTCTCCAGCTCCGGGAGGCGGCCGCGCGGTTCGCGCAAGATCCCACGGGGACGCTGGCCTGCCTCCAGGCCCCGCTACGCATCCGCCCTCCACGTCGGGCGCCGGAGGGCTCCGCCTTCATCGGACGGCAATTCGCAGCGGAGTACGCCAGCCTCTTCGAGACCACCCTGCCCGGAATGGCGCGGCTTGGCCTGCCCTTCCCGCTTGGAGGGACGAGCAATCACTTCCGGGTCGATGTGCTTCGCCGGATCGGCGGCTGGGATGCGTTCAACGTCACCGAGGACGCTGACCTCGGCTTTCGGCTTTGGGACCAGGGCTGGCGTCTCGGGGTCATCAGCCGGCCGACCTGGGAGACGCCGCCAAGCCATCTGGTCGACTGGCTGCCGCAGCGCACCCGCTGGCTGAAGGGTTATATGCAGACCTGGGGCGTCCACACCCGTCGTCCGTGGCGGCTGGGACTTCGCGGTGCGGTCGCCCTGCTCGCGACCGTCGGGGCAGGCATCGTGTCGGCGGCCGTAAACGGACCGTCCCTGGCCTGGATGACGGCGATCGTCCTCGTGGCGACGGCGGCGGGTCTTCCGCCCCAAACCCCCGTGCTGGCGCTCAGCGTCCTCGTCCTGGGCGCGGCCTCGGCCTGGCTGTCCTGCGCTATCGGCGCCCGGCGGGCCGGCGTGCCCTATGGACCGACAGACATGATCGTCGCCCCGGGCTACTGGGCCCTGCAGAGCCTCGCCGCCCTCCATGCCGGATGGCGCCTGGTCCGGGAACCTTTCGCCTGGGACAAGACGCGACACAGGCGGGACGCACCAGTCGCCGGGACGGCGCTCGCCCACGCCGCGCTGGACGACACGGCGCCGAACCGCCTATCAGCGGGCCATGCCGCCGCGCCTCAACCCGTCGCCTGAGACCCTCGTCACCCGCGCCTGGCCGGACTACGCCCTGCTGGACAGCGGGGACGGCCGAAAGCTGGAGCGCTACGGGTCCCATACGGTGGTCCGTCCGGAGCCGCAGTGCTTCTGGTCGCCGCGCGATCCGGCCGCGTTCGACGCGGCCGACGCGGTGTTCGATCCGACCGACGAGGACGAGAGCGGGCGCTGGCGGTTCGCGGCCAGGCCGGTCGAGAGCTTCCCGCTGGCGTGGCGGGACGTGCGATTCACTAGCCGGTTCACGCCGTTCCGGCACCTGGCCTTCTTTCCCGAACAGGCGGCCAATTGGGATTGGCTGGACGGGCGGGTGCGGCGGCTGCGCAAGCCGCGCATCCTGAACCTGTTCGGATATACCGGCGTGGCCAGCCTGGCCTGCGCGGCGGCGGGGGCGGAGGTCACCCATGTCGACGCCTCGAAGAAGTCGGTGGCCTGGGCGCGGGAGAATGCGGAGCTGTCGGGGCTGGCGGACAGGCCGATCCGCTGGATCGTCGAGGACGCGCGGAAATACGCGGCGCGGGAGGTGCGACGAGGGTCGAAATACGACGGCGTCATCCTCGATCCGCCGAAATACGGGCGCGGGCCGACGGGCGAGGTGTGGCGGCTGTTCGAGGACCTGCCGGGCCTGCTGAAGGACTGCGCGGCCCTGCTGTCGGACGACGCGTCCTTCCTGTTGCTCAATGCGTATGCGGCGCGGATCTCTGGCCTGTCGCTGGCGCATCTGATGGCCGAGGCGACGCATGACCGGGGCGGGGTGATCGACTGGGGTGAACTGGCCCTGGCCGAGGACGGGCCGGACGGTCGGGCCATCGGGCTGAGCTTCTTCGCGCGCTGGAGCGCCTGATGGCGGACCGGCTGATCACCTCGCTGACCAATGACACGGTCAAGGCCGTTCGGGCCCTGCACATGCGCAAGGAGCGCGAGGCGACGGGGCGGTTCCTGGCCGAGGGACTGAAATTCATCGGCGAGGCGCTGGATCAGGATCGGGCGCCGAAGCTGCTGCTGGTCGGCGAGGAGGCGCGGCCGCATCCGCTGCTGGAGCGGGCCCGGGCGGAGACCCGGGCGGCGGGCGGCGAGGTGGTCGTGGTCACCCGGGCGATCCTCGAGAAGATCAGCCGGCGGGACAATCCGCAGACGGTGCTGGGCGTGTTCGAGCAGGTCTATACGCCGCTGGGCTCGATCCGGCCGGAGAGCGCGCCGTGCTGGGTGGCGCTGGAGCAGGTGCGGGACCCGGGCAATCTGGGGACCATCATCCGGACGGCAGACGCGGCGGGCTGCGGCGGGGTGGTGCTGATCGGGGACTGCGTGGACCCGTATTCGGTCGAGGCGGTCAGGGCGACCATGGGGTCGGTCTTCGCGGTGGCGATCGTCCGGGCCTCGGCGGCGGAGTTCCTGGCCTGGCGGGAGACCTGGCCGGGGAGCGTGATCGGGACCCGGCTGGACGCCACGGTCGGGTACCGGGAGGCGAATATCCAGCGACCCGCCCTGATCCTGATGGGCAATGAACAGGCGGGCCTGACGGATGCACTGGCGGCGGCGTGCGACGTCAACGTCAAGATCCCGATGCGGGGCCGGGCCGACAGCCTGAACCTGGCGATCGCCACGGGGATCATGGTCTATGCGGTGGCGGATCAGGTCTAGAAGCTCCTCCCGTCGACCCGCGTCGCGGTCCAGCTGAAGGGTTCGGTGTCGGTCAGGGTACGGACGTTGACGGCCACCATGGGCCGGCCATCGGGACCTTCGCCGCGGGCGAAGGTCTGGACGCCGCAGGTCTGGCAGAAGCGGTGGCCGATCTTGTGGCTGTTGAACCGGTACTCGGTCTGGGGTCCCGCCTTGGTCTCGCGGAAGGCGTCGGGCGCGACGAAGCCGAGCACGAAGCCCTTGCGATGGCAGTGCGAGCAGTTGCACTCGATCAGGCCGTCGAGGCTCATATCGACCTCGAAGGCCACCGCGCCGCAGTGGCAGGAACCGGTGTGGGTTTGAACCTCGGTCATCACGCATCCTCCAGCAGGACCACCCCGGGGGCGGATTTGAGGGCGCCGCGCAAGGCGCCGTCGAGGCGGTAGCGGCCGGGGAGTTTCAGCTCGACCTCGCGGCGGCCGTCGAGGGAGGCGACCAGCGACACCTCCCCACCCTTGCCGTCGGCCTTCGCCCGGTCGAGGCGGGCCTTGAGGGCGGCGGGATCGGCGGCCTTCGACGAGACGTGCACGCGCAGCCCCATCTGGCCGTCGTCGATCAGGGCTTCGAGACGGGTCGCGCTGTCGCCGAAGAAGCGGACCTCGCCGTCAGAGGACTTGGCGCGCACCCGGACCATGACCGATGCGCCCGTCTCCAGAACCTCGCGGCTGTTACGCAGCTGTTCGGGCGGGAACAGGCATTCGAACTCGCCGGTCGGGTCGGAGAAGGTGACGAAGGCGAATTTCTCGCCGGTCCTGGCGCTGGCTCGCTCCTGACGGCGGCGGACGACGCCGGCCATCAGGAAGGCCTCGTGGCCGCTTTCGGCGAGGGCCGTGGCCTCGGCGACGAAGGTGACGCGCTTGCGCTTCAGGGCCGGGGCCATGTCTTCGAGCGGGTGGCCGGACAGGTAGAAGCCGACGGCGGCCAGTTCCTGATCCAGCTTCTCCGGGCCGACCCACGGCTCGACCGGCCGGAGGCGCGGCCGGGCGGCGGCGGCCTGGTCGCCGCCGAACAGACTGACCTGGGATGAGGCGCGCTCGGCGGCGACGCTCTGGCAATAGGCCATCAGGGTGTCGGCCTGTTCGACCAGCTGGCGACGGTTGCTGTGGAAGCCGTCGAAGGCGCCGGCGCGGGCGAGGTTCTCGAGCGCGCGCTTGTTGACGTATTTCGGATCGACCCGTTCGAGGAAGTCGAAGATGTCGGTGAAGCGGCCGCCGGTCTCGCGCACCTCGATGACGTGCCGCATGGCCTCCAGCTGACCAGGATG
>JBGTSL010000130.1:0-5867 GCA_041940325.1 Brevundimonas sp. | reverse complement strand
CCAGTTCCGCCACATCCGCATAGGTCCGCTGCGGTCCTAGGCGGCGCGGCGGTTCCGGGCAAGTCCGCGCCGCCGCCCCGGTTCCCGGCGAACGGAGAAATCCGCCAATTCGGCTGGCCAATCCGTTCACCATGTGGATAGTGACGCCCCTCAAGAGGGGTCGAGGGGAATCCGAATGGCTACCAATCCAAGCCCGATGCAGGGCTTCTACGACGGCGTGACCAACGTCAGCGATTTCATCTGGGGCGGCACCTGGCACGGGGAGCAGGTGCTGCTGTTCCCGCCGATGGTCGTGGTCCTGCTCGGCGTCGGCATCTGGATCATGATCGGGCTTCGCTTCTATCCGATCACCCACCTGGGCATGGCCTTCGCCGGCCTGTTCAAGAAGAACGACGACAAGGAGAAGGGCGAGATCTCGCCGTTCGCCGCCCTGTCGACCGCCCTGTCCGGCCAGGTCGGCACCGGCAACCTCGCCGGCGTGGCCACCGCCATCACCCTCGGCGGACCGGGCGCCCTGTTCTGGATGTGGGTCACCGCCCTGATCGGCATGTCGCTGGCCTTCGCCGAAGGTTCGCTGGCCATCCGCTTCCGCGAGAAGGGCCCGGACGGCCACTTCCGCGGCGGCCCGATGAACTACATCCGCAACGGCCTCGGCAGGAAATGGGGCTGGCTGGCGGTGGTCTTCTGCATCGGCTTGCTGTTCTCCTCGATCGCCACCGGCAACATGATCCAGGCCAACTCCTTCGCCGACTCCTTCAGCGGCCTGACGGGTGTGCCGGAATGGGTTTCCGGCATCATCGTCGCCGTGGCGGTGTTCGCCGTCATCATCGGCGGCATCAAGTCGATCGGCGCCATCGCCGAGAAGGTCGTGCCGTTCATGGCCCTGATCTATCTCGTGATGGCCTTCATCGCCCTGGCGCTGAACTTTTCGGCCCTCCCGGGCGCCATCGCCACCATCTTCGAGAGCGCCTTCACCGGCCACGCCGCCGCCGGCGGCTTCCTCGGGGCCGGCATGATCCTCGCCATCCGCTCCGGCGTGGCGCGCGGCCTGTTCTCGAACGAGGCCGGCCAGGGCTCCACCCCCATCGCCCACGCCGTGGCCCAGACCGACGACCCCGCCAAACAGGGCCGGTTCGCGATGATGGGCACCTTCATCGACACCATCATCATCTGCACGGCCACCGGCCTGGTGATGCTGGCGGTGCAGGGGGCGTTCCCGCACACCGGCGCCGACGGGGCCGTCGCCATGCAGAGCACGGTCTGGACCTCCGACCTGCGCGGCTTCGCCATGACCGAGGCGGCTTACGCCACGGCCTTCCCGATGATCCTGTTCGGCACGGTCACCCTCGGCGGCCTCGTCGCCTCGATCGCCCTGATCCTGTTCGTGTTCACGACCCTGATCACCTGGGGCTACTACGGCGAGCGCGCCGCGACCTACCTGTTCGGCATGAAGCTGGCCATTCCGTTCCGCCTCTTCTGGGTGGTGATGATCTTCATCGGCTCGTTCCAGGAAATCGAACTGGTCTGGCGTCTCGGCGACATCGCCAACGCGGCCATGGCCCTGCCCAACCTGATCGCCCTGGCCCTGCTGTCCGGCGTCGTCTTCGCCCTCGCCAGGGGGAACAAGACGGCCGGCAAGGACCACGAATAAGGCAGAGAAGACGCCCGGGCCGCTCGCGGTCCGGGCGTTCGTTTCAGGGGCGCCGCTCACTGCGTCCCCATGATGAGAGGCGGCCGGCCCCGATCGCGCCGCCCGCAAGGGAGTAGAGAATTTGGCTGGAAACATTTCGGCGCCGGTTCAGGCGCGATGGTCCTCGAAGGCCGCCTTCGTGCTGGCGGCCACCGGCTCGGCGGTCGGCCTGGGCAATCTCTGGCGCTTCCCCACCGAGGCGGGCAGCAACGGCGGCGGCGCCTTCGTGCTGCTCTACGTCCTCTGCGTCGTTCTGATCGCCATGCCCCTGCTGCTGGCCGAAAGCCTGATCGGCCGTCACGGCCAGCGCTCGACCATCGCCAGCGCCGCCTATCTGGCCCGGCAGTCGGGCGCCAGCCCGGCGTGGAGCGTGCTGGCCGTGATCGGCCTGATCGCCAACACCGCCATCCTGACCTTCTACTGCGTCGTCGCCGGCTGGGTGGTCTATTTCATCGGAACCAGCGGCGTCGACGTGATCGGTGCCGTGGCGGCCGGCGAGCCGCTGCGCGGCGCGTACGGCCCCCAGTCGGTCGAACAGATCCAGCAGATGATGCCGGCCCTGTTCGCCAATCCCGCCCTGCTGATCGGCCTGCAGCTGGCCTTCGTGGTCGTCACGGTCTGGATCGTCGCCCGGGGCGTGAAGGGCGGCATCGAGGCGGCCGCCACCTGGCTGATGCCGGCCTTCTTCTTCCTGCTCATCGGCATCACCGTCTACGCCGCCGTCACCGGCGACTTCGCGGCGGCCGTGACCTATCTTTTCACCCCCGACTTCAGCCGCGTGCTGGAGCCCGGCGTCCTCAGCTCGGCCCTCGGCCAGGCCTTCTTCTCGCTCAGCCTGGGCGGCGGCGCCATGATCGCCTACGGCGCCTACGCCTCGCGCGACACCAACCTCGGCCAGACCTCGGGCATGATCGCCTTCGCCGACACCAGCGTCGCCATCATCGCCGGCCTGGCCATCTTCCCGATCGTGTTCAGCGTCGGGATGGAGCCGAACGCCGGCCCGACCCTGATGTTCCAGACCCTGCCGGCGGCCTTCCATTCGATGCCGGGCGGGGCCATCGTCGGCCTGCTGTTCTTCGTCCTGGCCTTCTTCGCGGCCCTGACCTCGTCCGTGTCGCTGCTCGAAATCTCGGTCGGCTGGGTGACCGAGAAGTTCGGCGCCTCGCGCGTCAAGGCCTCGGTCTGGATCGGCGTGCTGGTCTTCCTCGTCGGCCTGGTGTCGGCCCTGTCGTTCAACGTGCTGGCCGACCAGCGCCCGCTGGCCTTCGTCCAGGGCTTCGAGACCGCCACCTGGTTCGACGCCATCGACGGCGTGACCGGCCGTCTGCTGCTGCCGCTGTCGGGCCTCGTCACCGCCATCTTCATCGGCTGGTTCGCGGATCGTCAGCTGGTCAACGCCGAGACCGGGCTCAAGGGCGGCGGCCTCGCCGCCTGGCGGTTCCTGATCCGCTTCCTGTGCCCGCTGGCGGTCGCCGCCATCCTGATCATCGGCCTGTTCCCGCAACTGCTGACCTGAGACCGGGACTTCCCGAACAGAAACGGCCCGGACTCGCGTCCGGGCCGTTTTTGCATTGGCGGCTGGCGGCCCGGGTGGGCCTCATCGGCTTCACCCGGTGGACGCCAGGGCCGGCGGCAGACCCCGGAAAGGCCGGCTCCCGGAATTGAGAAAGGCCCGGGCGAGCCCGGGCCTTTCCCCTGTTGTGAAGACGGACAGGTGTCAGTCTTCCTTCACGTTGTCGACATCGCCGCCGAGGGCTTCGACCGGGCTGGACAGGGTAGGGTCCTCGGTGATGTCGATGCCCTTGGCCAGCTTGGAGTGCCAGAAGCCGTAGGCGGCGTAGAGGATCGCCCCGACCGCGGCATAACCGCCGAGCAGCATCAGCGGCAGCGGATTGTCTTCCGCCGCGTGCTGGAACATCGGGATGAGGTTCTGGCTGGCCAGGAACAGGCAGGCCAGGATGCCCAGAACCGCGGTGAAGATGCCGCCCGGTACCTTGAACGGCCGCTCCATCTCGGGGTGTTTGACGCGCAGGAAGATGACGCTCAGGCAGACGATGGCGAAGGCCGTCGCCGTGCCCAGGGACACCAGGTCGCCGAGGATGGAGATGGGCAGGAAGGCCGCCGCGATGGCGATCAGGACGCCCAGCACGATGGTGCCGATCCAGGGTGTGCGGAACTTCGGGTGCACCACGGCGAAGGCCTTGGGCAGCAGCCCGTCGCGGGCCATGGTGTAGAAGATCCGCGTCTGGCCGTAGCACAGCACCAGCATGACCGAGGACAGGCCTGTGACGGCGCCGATCTTGATCAGGAAGCCGATCATGTTCAGCTCGCCGCCGGGGGCGGCGGCCAGCGGCAGATTGGCCCATTCCAGACCCATGCGGTCGATGGCGACGGCCACCGGCGCCGGGCTGGCCAGCTCAAGGTAGGGCACCACGCCGGTCATGACCGCGGCGACGGCCATATAGATGAGCGTGCAGACGACCAAGGCTCCGAGGATGCCGACCGGAACGTCTCTGGACGGGTTCTTGGCCTCGGCCGCCGCGGTCGAGACCGCTTCGAAGCCGACGTAGGCGAAGAAGATGATGGCCGCCCCGCGGAAGATGCCGCCGACCCCGAACTGACCGGGCTGGCCCGTCGCCTCAGGGACGAAGGGAACCCAGTTGGAGGGATCGATGTACTGGATCCCCACGGCGATGAAGGTCAGCAGGACGACGATCTTAACGACGACGATGATGTTGTTGATGTTCGCCGATTCCGAAACGCCGAGGACCAGCAGGCTGCAGACCGCGGCGATGCCGATGGCGGCGACCAGGTTGAAGGTGCCCGTCAGCGGAAAGGCGGTCGCTCCGGCGTCCTGGACCAGCTGGACCAGCGGGGTGGCCCATTGGGGCCCTTCGCCGCCAGCGTACTGGATGGCCGGGAACAGCTGCTGACTTATCCCGAAGTCGGACAGGATCGATACCACGTAGCCCGACCAGCCGACCGCGACCGTCGAGGCCGCGACGCCGTATTCGAGCACCAGCAGCCAGCCCATGATCCAGGCGAAGACTTCGCCCAGGGTGCCATAGGCATAGGTGTAGGCCGAGCCGGAGACCGGCATGGTCGAGGCCAGTTCGGCATAGCACAGCCCGGCGAGACCGCAGGCGATGCCCGCGACGACGAAGCTCAGCATGATGGCCGGGCCGGCATTCGCCGCCGCGACCTGGCCTGTGAGAACGAAGATGCCGGCGCCGATAATCGCGCCGATGCCCAGACTCATCAGATTGATCGGACCGAGCGTGCGTTTCAGCTCGCTCCTGGCCGCTTCCTTCTGGATCTGGGCGACGGATTTCTTGAGAAACAGCCGGTTCCCCGGCGGACGACCTGTCACGGCCATTGTTGTCTTGTCCAACCGTGCGCCCCTCCCTTGAAAGGCCGACCACGACGGCCGGACGTTAGGCGCGCCGAATTGGCTGTCAACAGAGCAATTTAAGGTCGGCCAAAGGCGTCGCCTTCCGCCCGGCGCCTGTGGCGGCTAGATCGCATCCGATGCTGCCCGTTCACGCCGTTCTCGATCCGCTGAAGGCCGCCCTCGGCGCGGCTGACGCGGTCGTGCTGGCGGCGCCCCCGGGAGCGGGCAAGACCACCGTCGTCCCACTGGCCCTGCTGAGCGAGCCGTGGCTGGCAGGCGGGAAAATTCTCGTGCTCGAACCGCGCCGCCTGGCGGCCCGCACGGCGGCGGAACGGATGGCGTCCACCCTCGGCGAGCAGACCGGAGACACCGTCGGCTACCGCACCCGCCTGCAGAGCCGCATTGGCCCGAAGACCCGTATCGAGGTGATCACCGAGGGCGTCTTCACCCGGATGATTCTCGACGACCCCGGCCTCGACGGCGTCGGCGCCGTTCTGTTCGACGAATTCCACGAGCGCAGCCTCGACGCGGACCTCGGCCTGGCCCTGGCGCGCGAGACGCAGACGCTGCTCCGCGACGACCTGCGGCTGCTGGTCATGTCGGCGACGCTCGACATCGCCGGCGTCTCGAAGCTCCTCGACGACGCCCCGGTGATCGAGGCCGAGGGCCGCATGTTCCCGGTCGAGACCCGCTATCTCGGCCGCAACGCCGCCGAGCGCTTCGAGGACGCCATGACCCGCGCCGTCCTGCAGGCGCTGGCCGAGGAGAGCGGCTCGGTGCTGGCCT
>JBGTSL010000129.1:0-5941 GCA_041940325.1 Brevundimonas sp. | reverse complement strand
GTCGCCTCGATGGCCGCCTCCAGATGGCCGGGGTCCATGTTGTAGGTCTTCGCGTCGACGTCGACGAACACCGGCTCGGCGTCGAACCAGGGCACGATCTCGGCCGTCGCGGCGAAGGTGAAGCTGGGCGTGAAGACGGCATCGCCGCGCCCGATCCCCCAGGCCATCAGCGGCAGGGCCAGGGCGTCGGTGCCGTTGGCGCAGCCCAGGGCGTGCTTCGCCTGGCCGAAGGCCGCCAGATCGGCCTCGAACTGCCGCACCTGCGGTCCCATCACCCAGGCGCCGCCGACCACCGCCTCCTGGACGGCCGCCTCGATCTTGCCGGCCAGACGCAGGCGCTGGGCCTGAAGGTCGATGAAGGGGATGGTCATGCAGGGATCTCCGTTCGCGCGGGGAAGAGCCCGCCAGGGTCGGCGCTCCCTAGCAAATCGCCCCCCGCCAAGCCAAATCCGCCGGGGTCACTTCCCGTGACGGGTTGCAACGACAGCGTACGGCGCCGTATGCCCGGCGATCATGACATCCGGCGTTCCCGCCGTCTTCCTCGATCGCGACGGCGTTCTGATCGAGGATTCCGGCTATCCCCATCTGGAAGAGCATCTGCGCTTCACCCCCGGCGCCTGCGAGGCCGTGCGCCGGCTGAACCAGCTCGGCTATCTCTGCGTCGTGGTGACCAACCAGTCCGGCGTCGCCCGCGGCCTGTTCACCGAGGCCCAGATGAAGGCCTTCAACACCCTGCTGGTGCGGCGCATGGCGGCGAAACAGGCGGTGATCGGCGCCGTCTACGCCTGCCCGTTCCACGCCGACGCCCTCGACGAACGCTACCGCCACCCCGACCACCCGGACCGCAAGCCCAACCCCGGCATGATCCTGCGCGCCATCGCGGACCACCGCATCGACCCGGCCCGCTCCTTCCTGATCGGCGACCAGCCCTCGGACCTCGAGGCCGCCCGCCGCGCCGGCGTCCCCGGCTTCCGCTTCGAGGGCGGCGACCTCGACCGTTTCGTAAAAGACCTGTTCGGCCATTGATGGAATTCGTCCGGCGGTGAATTACTCCGGACGACACCCGGAGCCCCGCATGACCCAGACCTTCGCCGACCGCCGCTGGACCGCGCCCGACGGCCTGTCCCTCTACGCCCGCGACTACGCCGCCGCCTCCGGCCCGGCCAAGCTCCCGGTGATCGCCATCCACGGCCTGACCCGCAACTCGGCCGACTTCGGCGCCATCGCCCCCCTGATCGCCCAGAGCGGCCGCCGCGTCCTGGCCGTCGACGTGCGCGGACGCGGCAAGTCCGACCGCGCCCCCGATCCGATGACCTATCAGCCGGTCAACTACGCCCACGACATCCTCGCCCTGATGGAGCAGGCCGGCGTCGCCCGCGCCGTCTTCCTCGGCACCTCGATGGGGGGGCTGATCACCATGGCCCTCGCCGCCATCCGCTCGAAGGTCATCGCCGCCGCCATCATCAACGACGTCGGTCCCGAGGTGGCGAAGGAAGGCCTGGCCCGCATCGCCGCCTATTCCGGCCAGCCGGTTGACACCCCGACCTGGGCCGAGGCCGCCGCCTATGTGAAGCAGCACAACGCCGTCGCCTTCCCCCACTACGCCGACGCCGACTGGGACGCCTTCGCCCGCCGGGTCTTCCGGGTGGGGTCCGAGGGCTCGCCCGAGCTGGACTACGACCCCGACATCGCCGTGCCCATCCGGGCGGCGGGGGCCAGGGCCCTGGTCCCCAACCTGTGGCCGATGTTCGGGCGGCTGACCCGGGCCCGGCCGGTGCTGCTGGTGCGCGGCGAGACCTCCGACCTGCTCAGCGAATCCATCGCCGCGAAGATGCGCAAGCGCGCCCCGAAGATGGATTTCGTCGAGGTCCCCGGCGTCGGCCACGCCCCCATGCTCGACGAGCCCGAAGCCAAGGCGGCGATCTTCCCGTTCCTGGGGGAGCTGCCCTGACTTTCGTCATCCTCCGGCAAGCCGCGGCGCGGCGCAGACCGGGGGACCCAGCGGCGCGCGAGAGCGCGACCCTGTCGGGAGCACCGGTGTTTCGCCGCCGTCGCGGCGCCGCTGGGTCCCCCGGTCGCTCCTGCGGAGCGCCGGAGGATGACGAAAGAAAAATGGAGCCCGATCAAGCGTCCGGCACGTTCGCTTCCAGCTCATCCAGCCAGACCCGCGCGGTCGCATCCGACGGCGCCCGCCAGTCGCCGCGGGGGCTCAGCGACCCGCCGGTCACCACCTTCGGCCCGTTGGGCAGGGCCGAGCGCTTGAACTGCGCGGTCTGGAAGAAGCGCACCAGAAACTTCCGCAGCCAGCCCTTGATGGTGGCCAGGTCGTACTCGACCTTCTCCTCGTCCGGCGTCCCCGCCGGCCAGTGGCCGGTCCCCGCATCCTTCCACGCCTGATGCGCCAGATACGCCACCTTCGACGGCTTCAGCCCGAACCGGGTCACGTAGAACAGGAAGAAGTCGTTCAGCGCATAGGGCCCGACCGTCGCCTCGGTCGACTGGATCTGGCCGTCCTTCGCCGGCACCAGTTCGGGCGAGATCTCCGTATCGAGGATGCCGCGCAGCACCGGCGCCGCCTCCGCCCCGACCACCTCCCGGTCGGCCACCCAGCGGATCAGGTGCCGGATCAGCGTCTTCGCCACCCCGCCGTTGACGTTGTAGTGGCTCATATGGTCGCCGACGCCATAGGTGGCCCAGCCCAGCGCCAGTTCCGACAGGTCGCCGGTGCCCAGCACGAAGGCGCCGTTCTGGTTGGCCAGCCGGAACAGATAGTCGGTCCGCAAGCCCGCCTGCACATTCTCGAAGGTGATGTCGTGCACCGGCTCGCCCTTCGCGAACGGATGGCCGATGGCCTCCAGCATGGTCGTCGCCGTCGGCCGGATGTCGATCTCGGCCCCGGTGATCCCCAGCGCCTTCATCAGCGCCCAGGCATTCGACCTGGTCCCCTCCGACGTCGCGAAACCGGGCATGGTGTAGCCGAGGATGCCGGTCCGCGGCAGGCCCAGCCGGTCGAAGGCGCGGCAGGCGACCAGCAGGGCCTGGGTCGAATCCAGCCCGCCCGAGACGCCGATGACGATGCGCTCGCCATTGGTCGCCTTCATCCGCCGCATCAGCCCCTGCACCTGGATGTTGAAGGCCTCGTAGCAGTCCTGGTCCAGCCGCGCCGGGTCGTCCGGCACGAAGGGGAAGCGGTCGAGCGGGCGGATCAGGTCGCCGGCGGCCCTCCCTGTCCCGACGTCGCGGATCGAAACGTCGACGAAATCGCCCGGCTCCACCTCGCGGCGGGCGCAGTCGGCGAAGGTGCCGGTGCGCTGGCGCTCCAGCCCGGTCCGCTCGACATCGACGTCGGCGATGGTCAGATGGCTCTCCATCGAGAAGCGCTCGCCCGCCGCCAGCCGGGCGCCCAGTTCGAAGATCGTCGCCTGCCCGTCCCACGCCAGATCGGTGGTGCTCTCGCCCCAGCCGGAGGCGGTGAAGACATAGGCCGCCATCGCCCGCGCCGACTGGCTGGCGCACAGCAGGGCCCGCTCGTCGGCCTTGCCGATGACGATGTTGGAGGCCGACAGGTTCAGCAGGATGCGCGCCCCGGCCATGGCCTGCCGGGTCGAGGGCGGCAACGGCGCCCAGTAGTCCTCGCAGATCTCGACGCCGAAGACGAAGCCGGGCCGGTCCTCGACCGAGAACACCAGATCCGTGCCGAAGCCCGGACAGAAGCCGCCCACCCGGATGCCGCTCCCGGCGTGCAGCTCCGGCCCCGCGGGGGCGAACCAGCGCTTCTCGTAATACTCGCGGTAGTTAGGCAGATAGGTCTTGGGCACGACGCCCCACAGCCAGCCGTCGGACATCACCACCGCGGTGTTGTACAGCCGGTCCTCGTGACGCAGCGGCGCGCCGATCACGGCGATCACCCCGCTGGCCTTCGTGGCCTCGGCGATGCGGTCGACCTGCCGCTCGACCTCGTCCAGCAGCGCCTCCTGCATCAGCAGGTCGTCGATGGCGTAGCCGCTCAGGCTCAGCTCCGGAAAGACGATCAGGTCGACGCCCCGATCAGCGGCCTGCTCAATCAGGGCGATGTGCTCGTCGGCGTTGGCGACCGGGTCGGCGGTGTGCGCCACCGGCGTGGCCGCGGCGACGCGGACGAAGCCGTGGGCGGCGGGGCTGTGAAAGGCGTCGGTCTTGGGCAAGTCGATGATCCCTGTCTCAAGGCGTTCTAGCGTGACAACGCCCGGCGGTCACGGAGGGTGGCCGCGAGATCGCGTGACGCGCCCGCTTCGCCCCGCTAAAGCCAACCCATGAACGACGCGCCGAAAAAGGGCTGGCTGTCCCGCCTCAGCGAGGGCCTGTCCCGCTCCTCGAAACAGATGACCGAGCAGGTCGTCGCCGCCTTCGTCAAGGAGCCCCTGTCCGAGGCCGCCCTCGAGGGGCTGGAGGAGCATCTGCTCGAATCCGACCTCGGCCCCGCCGCTGCCGATCGCATCGTGGCCCGCTTCCGCGAGCTGCGCTTCGGGGCGGGCGCCAGCGAGCGCGAGGTCAAGGAGGCCCTGGCCGAGGCCGTCGCCGCCGAACTGGTCAGCCACGAGGCGCGCTACGAGCCGCTGGACGGCCCCCGCCCCTTCGTCACCCTGTTCGTCGGGGTCAACGGCTCGGGCAAGACCACCACCCTGGGCAAGATCGCCGCCGACCTGACCGGCCGGGGGGCGAAGGTGATGATCGTCGCCTGCGACACCTTCCGCGCCGCCGCCCGCGAACAGCTCAAGGTCTGGGCCGAGCGCGCCGGGGCGACCTTCGAGAGCCGCCGCGACGGGGCCGATCCCGCCGGCCTCGCCTTCGACGCCTACACCCGGGCCAGGGCCGAAGGCTACGATGTCGTCCTGATCGACACCGCCGGCCGGCTGCAGAACAAGTCGGCCCTGATGGACGAACTTCTCAAGATCGTCCGGGTGCTGAAGAAGATCGATCCTGACGCCCCGCACGAGACCCTGCTAGTGCTCGACGCAACCGTCGGCCGCAATGCGCTGGAGCAGGAAAAGGTCTTCGGCCGCACCGCCTATGTCTCCGGCGTGGTCATGACCAAGCTGGACGGCACCGCCCGCGGCGGGGTGCTGGTGCCGGTGGCCCAGGCCTCCGACGCCCCGATCAAGCTGATCGGCGTCGGCGAAGGAATCGACGACCTGCAACCGTTCGACGCCCGGGCCTTTTCACGCTCTCTGGTGGGGCTCGAGGACTGACGCATGACCGAGCCTGAAACCCCCGCCCCGGCCGCGCCGAAGGAGTCGAACCTGCGCCAGCTGGTCGATTTCGGCGGCCTGCTGGCCTTCGGCCTCGCCTTCCTCGCCTTCCGCCTGCGCGGCCTCGACGGCGACGCCGCCCTGGTCAACGCCACCTGGTTCCTCGTCGCGGGCTCGGCCGTCGGCGTCGCGGTCGGCCTGATCGTCGAGAAGCGGCTGGCCCTGCTGCCCCTGCTGGTCGGCGGCTTCGCCCTGGTCTTCGGCCTCCTCACCCTGCTCACCGGCGACGGCCTGTGGGTCAAGCTGAAGGTGACCATCCTCAACGCCTCCCTCGCCGTCGCCCTGATCGGCGGCCTGATGATGGGCAAGCAGCCGCTGAAAGCCCTGCTCGGTACGGTGATTCCGATCAACGACCGGGCCTGGCGCGTCCTGACCGTCCGCTATGGCGTGTTCTTCGCCTGCGTCGCCATCACCAACGAACTGGTGCGCAGCGAGGCCATCGTCGCCTGGGCCGCCGAACGGATCGGCCGCGGCGACCTCGATCCCGCCGACGTCTGGGTCAGCTTCCGCGGCGTGCTGTGGATCGCCTCCTCTATGTTCGGCCTGTCGCAGATCCCGCTGATCCTGCGCAACCTGACCTCGAGCGACAAACCCGTCGACCCGATGGCCCCCGCCGAGCCCGACCGCGCCCCCTGACAGTCCTCCCCCATCGG
>JBGTSL010000128.1:0-5967 GCA_041940325.1 Brevundimonas sp. | reverse complement strand
CGGCGCAGGAAATGCTGGCCGCGCTGGAATACCGGCTGGCGTCGCAGCCGCCGAGCGGCGCCATCGGCGGGCGGGCCGAGGCCAATTTTCCCACACCCGGAGATGGCGATCTCGACTGGGAAGGCGTTATGAAAACCCTCAAAGACGCCGGCTTTGACGGCCCCTGCGTTGTAGAAATCATCGGCGGCGGCCCCGAAGATGCCCTTTGCCATCCCAACTGGGACATGGGGCAGCGCATCACCATCGACAGCGCCACGCTCATGAACAAGGCGCTCGAGATCGTGGAAGCCGCTCACCTCTTCGACGTGGACCCGGACGCGATCCACGTCGTCGTCCACCCCCAGAGCGTGATCCACTCGATGGTCGAGTTCACCGACGGCGCCGTGCTCGCCCAGCTCAGCCCGCCGGACATGCGCCTGCCCATCCGCTACGCGTTGGGGCACCCGGGCCGGCTCCCCACGCCCGAGCCCCCCATCGACTTCACCCGCCTCTCCGGCCTCACCTTCGAGGAGCCCGACCGGGAGACCTTCCCCTGCCTCGCCCTCGGCGAGCGCGTGGCCCGCGCCGGCGGGCTCTCCGGGACGGTCCTCAACGCGGCCAACGAGGTGGCGGTGGAGGCCTTCCTCGATCGCCGGCTGCCCTTCTCCGAGATCCCCGCGCTCGTGACGGACGCGCTGGACAGCTTCCCCGCCACCGACGCGCCCGATCTCCAGACCATTCTCGTAACCGACGATAAGGTGCGACGCCACGCAACCAGCCGCCTGGCCGCCCTCGTACCCTGAGACACGATGCTCGAAACCGTCGCCAACATCCTGCTGGTCGTGCTGGGCATCAGCCTGCTCATCTTCCTGCACGAGCTCGGCCACTTCCTGGCGGCGCGCATGTTCAAGGTGCGCGTGGAGACCTTCTCCATCGGCTTCGGCCCGCGGATCGCCGGCACGCGACGGGGTGACACCGACTACCGGATCTCGGCCATCCCTCTGGGCGGCTACGTCAAGATGGCCGGCGAGTACGGCGACTACCCGGACGACGACGAGCGCGAGCTCGATCCCGACGACCTGATGGCCAAGCCCATCTGGCAACGGTTCATCATCTTCAGCGCGGGTGTCATCGCCAACTTCCTGTTCGCCTTCATCGCCTATCCCCTGGCCTACGGATCGGGGGCGCTGGTGCACGCGCCGGTCGCCGGAGACGTCGCCGTCGCCGGGCCCGCGTGGGCGGCCGGCATCCGCTCGGGCGACGAGTTCCTCTCCGTCAACGGTCAGCGCGTGTACTCGTTCGAGGACGTCGTCCTCGAGATGGCCCTCAGCGATCCCGAGGGGACGACCGCGCGCATCCGCCGCGACGGCGTCGAGCTGGACGTGGACATCGTCCCGGTGCGCAGCGCCGACGGCTCGCGCTACGAGATCGCCGCCGAGCCGTTGCTCGAGAACAGCCTCATCGTCGCCAAGGGCAGCCCGGCGGCGGCCGCGGGCCTGAAGACGGGCGACCGCATCGTCCGCGCCGGCGACGACTGGGTCGTCGGCGACATCTGGAACGGCGGACCGCTCTCCGCCAAACGCGCGCTGACGCTCGCGGCGCCCAACGGCGGCCGGCTCTCGGTACAGGTCGAGCGGGACGGCGAGCTCATCGACGCGACGGTGGAGCCGGCGCCCACCGAGCGGCTCATGCTCGGCGCCGGCGCCGTGCGCACGCGGGTCCTCGCGCTCCGGGGCGCGGCGGACCGGCCCGACTTCCCGCTCCAGCCCGACCAGGCCATCGTCGACGACCACCGCCTCATCGACCACCGTCGCTCCCGCATTCTTGAGATCGGTGCGGATGGTCTGATAGCCGGTCATCGTGCGCCCGTCGGCCACCCCGGCCTCGACCAGCAGCCACGGCGCATGGCAGATCGCCGCCACCGGCTTGCCCGCATCGAAAAAGGCGCGAACGAAGCTCACCGCCGCCTCGTCGCCGCGCAGCTGGTCCGGATTGGCCACCCCGCCGGGGAGCAGCAGGGCGTCGTAGGCCGAGGCATCGGTCTCCGACAGCGACTTGTCCACCGCGAAGCGATCGCCGGGCGTCAGATGGTTGAAACCCTGGATCTGGCCGGACTTGAGCGACACCACATGCACGGTGGCCCCGGCGTCCTTCAGGGCTTGCATCGGTTTGATCAACTCCACCTGCTCCACGCCGTCGGTGGCGAGGGCGGCGACGACTTTTCCGGACAACGTCCTGGCCATTGCGGTCCTTTCTCTGCTCGGGGTTCACCGCCGACAACGGCCCCGGCCGGCGGGAGTTGCGGCCCCGCTTGCCCGGTGCGGCTTGCAGGACCATCTTCGGGCCATGACACGCGCGCTGATCTACCTGCCGCTCGCCTTCGCGTTCGCCGTCGCCGGATCAGCCCAGGCGCAGGTCGCGCCGCCCCATGCCCCGCCCGGCGTCGACGTTCATCGCTATCAGGCCGACCAGCACCGCCATGAAATCGGCCGCCTGCGCGCCCGCGCCGACCAGCGCGAGGCTTTCGCGCGTCAGCTCCAGCTCGAGACCCGCCTGAACCGGCGGGAAATCGAGGCTGCGCGCCAGGCCGAGCCGCTCCAGCCGTCCCCGTACCGCGACCTCCGCTCGCCCGAGGAAGAGCGTGCGCTACGCGAATCCGCCACCGAACGTCGCCGCGCCACGACCGCCGGCGTCACCGAGATCGACGACTGGCTGGACCGCCCCGCCAACTGAGCCCGCTCCCTCTGCATCCCTTCCCCGGCGGCCGCGTTCCTGCTTGGCTTTAGTCAGAGGAACGAGGGACCGGTCATGCGCTGGCAGGGTGGACGACGCGGCGGCAACATCGAGGACCGTCGCGGCATGGGCGGCGTCGGCGTCGCCGGCGGCGGCATAGGCGCCCTGGTGCTGGCGGCCATCGGCTATTTCGTCTTTGGCATCGACCCCCAGACCACCCAGCAGATCACCAGCCAGCTCGGCGGCGTCGGCAGTGCGGAACAGGGAACGCGGGGCAGCCCCGAGGACCAGGCCGGCGCCTTTGTCGACGTCATCGGGGCCAATGTCGATGACGTCTGGATGACAAAGCTCCAGGGCTATCAGCCCCCGACCGTCGTTCTCTACGAACAGGGCGCCTCGACCGGTTGCGGCTTCGGCCAGGCCGCCATGGGGCCGTTCTACTGCCCCGCCGACCAGCGGGTGTATCTGGACCTGTCCTTCTGGCGCCAGATGGAGAGCCAGCTCGGGGCCTCCGCCGCCGACTTCGCCCGCGCCTATGTCATCGCTCATGAATACGGCCACCACGTCCAGACCCTGACCGGCACGTCCCAGCAGGTGCGGCGGGCCCAGCAGCGCGCCGCCGGCCAGGCCGAGGCCAATCAGTATTCAGTCGCGCTCGAACTCCAGGCCGACTGCTACGCCGGGGTCTGGGCCGCCAACGCCGCCGCCGTTTCGAACGGCGCGGTGGCGCTGGAGGCCGGCGATCTGGAGGAGGGCCTGCGCACCGCCGCCGCGATCGGCGACGACACCCTGCAGCGCCGTCAGGGCGGCCGGGTCGTGCCGGAAGGCTTCACGCACGGCTCCTCGGCCCAGCGCATGGAGTGGCTGCGGCGCGGCTATGAGGCCGGCGATCCGGCCGCCTGCGACACCTTCTCGGCGCTCTGAGTTTCAGCCGACCGTAAGGTCCAGCGGTTGCGACAGGTGCAGCGTGCCCGCCCCCAGATCGAGCGCGACGCGACGCCCGTCGAACGCCTCCATGCCGACCAGGGCGCCAGGGAAGTTTGGCAGCGGCGGCTGATCGAAGACGCCGACCGGCACCCGACGGTACAGGTGGTCGGCGAAGGTCACCGTCCGCGCCTCCAGCACCGCCGCGCGCATCGCCCCCCCGAGGACGAGGCTGGTCCCGGTCTCCTGCGGCCGGCCGTCCAGCAGGCCCGCCGCCTGGGCCGTCGCCTTGTCGAGGGCCAGCAGCGACGAGGCTCCGGTGTCGACCACGGCCTTGACCGGCACGCCCTCGACCGTGACCTCGGCGACGAGACCGCCGCCGGAGCGTTGAACCTCGGCCGGCGCGAGGTCGGGCGGCCGCACGAAGGCGTCGCGGGCGATCAGCCGGACGTGCCGCCGCTCCGCGTCCAGCGCCAGAACGAGGTGCTCCAGCACATCCCGGCCCAGGATCAGGGGGGTGTTCAGACCGTCCTCCGAAGCCAGCGGCCCCAGATCGAGGATCGCCGCCCGCAGCTTGCCGATGGCCAGCCCCGGCAGCGTCGCGTCGACCGTCGTGCCGCGCCCCATCTGACTGCCGCCGCCGACCCCATAGGCGATCAGGGGCATGTCGAAGATCGATCGCCGCTGCGGCGGAAGCGCCTCGACCAGACGCCGGTCGATGACGGAATACTGCGCCCCGGTGTCGATCAGGGCGATGACCTCGCGGCCCTCGACCCGCATCCTCACGGTCGGCACATTGGCCCGCCGGGCGTAGGGCAGCCATGGCGTAGCGCCGCCTTCGCCGAAGGTCAGGTCGGGGGCGGGCCAGAACAGGGTCTCGCGCGCCCACCAGGCCCCGCCGACGACGGCGGTCAGTCCAACGGCCCGAATGAGGAAACTGCGGCGGTTCATACGCCTCGAACATGGCGTGGCGCGGGCCCCGGCGCCAGCGCCCTCGCTGTCGCGGCTCTACCGCTGACCGAACGGCACCACCTTGTTGTCGCGGTCGTGGCCGATGTCGGCCGCCCCCAGATAGGGGATGCCCGAGCGCTGGCACCAGTAGCGCACGATCTCCTCCGGGGTCAGGCCGAAGTCCGGATCGTTCTCGACGATGTCCGACACCCGCCCCAGCCGGATGCCCGCCACCTTGCGGATCGAGGCCTGTCCGGTCAGGTGAAACATCATACGGTCTACGCGGTACAGCGGCTCCGAGACATCCTCCAGCATCAGCACATGACCGCCCAGGTCCGGCTCCAGCGCCGTCCCGACCAGGGCGTCGAGAATGCTGAGGTTGAAGGCGACGGCCGGGCGGGGGTCGTCGTGCAGGCTCGGCTCCCACGACGCCGGATCGCCCCGCTTCAGCCAGTTCAGCGCCCGCCAGGCCGTCGCGTCGTTGCGCACCGCGTCCGACGCCATCGGCCCGTGCGCCACATGCGGAAAGCCCGCCTTGTACAATCCCGCCAGCAGCGTCCCGGCGTCGGAATAGCCCAGATACCGCTTGCCGCGCGCCACGTCGGTCAGTTGCGGCAGCACCGCCTCGGCGATCCGGCACGAGCCATAGCCGCCCCGAGCGAACCACACCGCGTCCAGCCGCGGATCGTTGGCGTATTCGACGAAGGCGGCCGCCCGGCTGGCGTCGTCGCCGCCGAAATGCCCGTGCTTGCCGAAGCTGGCCGGATGGAACACCACCTGGACCGATCCGTCCGGCACATTGGCCGCGAACCAGTCATGCACGGCGTCCGCCCGCTCCCGGCTGAAGCGCGAACTGGCGTTGACGATGCCGATCTTCATCTGGCCGCTGGCCTCCCCGCCCGAGCGTGCTAGTCAGGCCGCCGGACATTCCCCGGTTTCGCCCTCATGAATCAAGACGACTATTTCTTCTGCGGCATCGGCGGCTCGGGGATGCTGCCCCTGGCGATGATCGTGCAGGCCCAGGGGAACCGCATCGAGGGCTCCGACCGCTCGCGCGACCAGGGCCGCACGCCGGGGAAATTCGCCTGGCTCGAGGCCCACGGCGTCGCCCTGCATCCCCAGGACGGTTCCGGCATCACCCGTCCGGATCAGATCGTCGTCGCCACCGGCGCCGTCGAAGACACTGTTCCCGACATCGGCGCCGCCAGACGCGCCGGCGCCCGCATCGTCACCCGTCCGGAACTGCTCAGCCAGATCTTCAACGCCGTCCCGATCTCCATCGGCGTGGCCGGCACCAGCGGCAAGTCGACCATCACCGGCATGATCGCCTGGATCCTGCATTCGGCCGGCCGCAAACCCACCGTGATGAACGGCGCGGTG
>JBGTSL010000127.1:0-5972 GCA_041940325.1 Brevundimonas sp. | reverse complement strand
GGTCCAGTTGACCGACACCCCCGCCCACCCCAGCGTCTTGGACGCCGTGGTGATCGAGCCACGAATTCGTGCTCGATCCTTCGCGGTCTTGCCGACGAATTCGCTCGCCGTCAGTTCCGCACCCTGCCCTTCCGGGCACCCGGACAATTCCTTGACGACCTTGATCGCCAATTCCGAGGGCTTGCGCCCCCGACCGGGAATGTTTCCGCCGAAGTCCTCCGGCTTGATGAATTTCGCCATGATGGCTGCTCCTGCCGTCCGCCCCGGTGCCTGTCCGGAACGGCGACGCCCCTGCCCGCCGACGCTCTTCGTCGGGGCCGGGGTGGTTGCAGTGCGTGGTTCGACATGGTTGATCCGGCTGGCGACCGGCATGTCTCCCACACGATTGAGGCGCGGCCTATGGCACAGCCCGGCCGGAAAGGGAAGCCCCCTGCAGCGGTTTGCCCGGCATGCGGCGGTTCATCGCGGCCGTGCGGGCCGACGCCAGCCGCAACGCCTCTCGCGCAAGGATGCCGTCGGCGTCGAGATCCCGGATCGCCACGCTGGTATCCCGGGGCACCTCGCCCGCGGCCTGCAGCATCAGATAGCGCCCGCAGCAGACGCGCAGGAAGGACGAGAAGTTCTCGACCTCGCCGCGCGAATCCTGCAACTCCTCATGCAGCCGCGTGAGCAGCTGCACCAGCGTCATCCCGTCCCGGCGCGCGATCTCCTCGAGAATGCTCCAATAGAGGTTCTCCAGCCGGACGCTGGTGGAGAAGCCGCGCATCCGCACGGATTTCAACCGCGTCCGCCACAGCTCGGCATCGGCTTCGACGAAAAGCCTGCACATGGGCACCTCCGGCTTCGCTGGTCGTGGCCGCATGATAGCCCGGCGGCGGCGGCACCCGCCAGCCCGCCCGCCGGTTCCGTCCGGGTCAGGCGGCCTCGCGCTGCCGGCCGTGGCTGAACGCGGTGCCGAGCACCTTGAGGAACTCCCGCAGCCAGGCCGGATGCGCCGGCCAGGCCGGCGCCGTGACCAGATTGCCGTCGACCGCCGCCGCGTCGATGGCGATCGCGGCATAGGTGCCGCCTGCGAGCTCGACCTCGGCCCGGCAGGCCGGATAGGCCGAGCAGGTGCGTCCCTCGAGCACCCCTGCCCCGGCCAGAAGCTGCGCTCCATGGCAGATCGCCGCCACCGGCTTGTCCGCGGCGAAGAAGTGCCGGACCATCTCGATCACCTTGGCGTTCAGCCGCAGATATTCCGGCGCCCGCCCGCCGGGAATGACCAGGGCGTCGTAGGCGTTCGGGTCGATGTCGGCGAAGCTGGCGTTCAGCGTGAAATTGTGGCCGCGCTTCTCGGAATAGGTCTGCTGACCCTCGAAGTCATGGATCGCGGTCGCGATCTGGTCGCCCGCCTGCTTGTCCGGGCAGACCGCATGCACCGTATGGCCCACCGCCAGCAAGGCCTGGAACGGCACCATGATCTCGTAGTCCTCGCCGAAATCGCCGACGATCATCAAAATGCGTTGGCCGCTCATGCCATCCTCCCTGTCCATGCCTTGTTTGGCACTGACGAGGAGAATAGCCGGAGCGGCCGAATGCGGGTGTTATCCGGTTAACGCGCGGCGGGCGCGCTCAGAGCTTCTCGACCTGGCCGTATTCCAGCTCGACCGGCGTGGCGCGGCCGAAGATCGAGACCGCGACCTTGAGGCGGGCGCGGCCGTGATCGACCTCCTCGACGACGCCGTTGAAGGAGGCGAAGGGGCCGTCGGCGACCTTGACCTGCTCGCCGACCTCGAAGACCACCGTCGGCTTCGGCCGTTCGATGCCCTCGGCGACCTGGCCCTTGATCCGCATCGCCTCATGCTCGGGAATCGGCATGGGCTTGGCCTTGTCGGCGCCCAGGAAGCCGGTGACCTTCGGCGTGTCCTTGACCAGGTGATAGGCGTCGTCGGTCAGCTCCATCTTCACCAGCACGTAGCCGGGGAAGAACTTGCGTTCGGAGTTGACCTTCCGGCCGCGGCGGATCTCGACGACGTCCTCGGTCGGCACCAGGATTTCGCTGAAGCAGTCCTCCAGCCCCTGCTGGCGCGCCTGGTCCTGCAGGTGCTGGGCCACCTTCTTCTCGAAGTTCGAGTAGGCGTGGACGATGTACCACTTGTGGCGCGGGTTGGCGGGCTTGGCGGCGGGAGCGGCGTCGGTCATGGGCGGTCTCTTACTGGCCGATGGCCAGGATGTTGCGCGAGGCGAAGGCCAGCACCGTGTCCACCACGAAGAAGAAGGCGGCGGCGAGCGTGACCATGATGAAGACCATCACCGAGGTGATCCAGGTCTCCTTGCGGCTCGGCCACACGATCTTGCGGCGCTCGGCGTTCACCTGGCTGATGAACTGCGGAATCGAGACCCGCGGCTTCTTGGGCGCGTCGGCCGCGACGGCGGCGCCCGCGATCGCGGGTTGGGCGGTCTGGGGGCGGCGCCCGGGAGTCTTGGCCTTGGCCATCACTGATCCGTCAAAGAATTGATCCTGCCGCCCCCAGATAGGGGCTCCCATCCGGCGGCGACAGGGGAAATGGCAGGAGTTGGGGGACTCGAACCCACGACCCCCGGTTTTGGAGACCGGTGCTCTACCAGCTGAGCTAAACTCCTAGACAAACAACAGGGCGCCCCGAAGGACGCATGTGATCGCCAGACCGGGGCGTATGCCCGACGCCACGCCCCTTTTCAAGGGCGGAACGGTCAATCCTCCTGATGCGCCGCGACGGCGCTGGCCTCGTCCTCGGGCTTGACCACCTGACGGAACAGCAGCTTGTCGATGCGCCGGTCGTCCATGTCGATGACCTCGACCTCGAACCGGCCCAGCTGCAACACCTCGCCCTCGTCCGGCACCCGCGACAGCTGGTGCAGCACCAGGCCGGCGACGGTGTGGAAGCCTTCCGCCTCGCCGAAGTCCTCGCCCAGGGTGTCGGCCAGCTCCTCGATGTCGGCCTGGCCGTCGACCAGCCAGCTGCCGTCCTCGTTCTGGCGGATGTAGGCCTCCTCCTCGTCGTGACCTTCGTCGAAATCGCCGGCGATCATTTCCAGCAGGTCGGTGGCCGTGACCACGCCCTCGAACACGCCGTACTCGTCGACGAGGAAGGCCATGTGGACCCGCGAGGCCTTCATGATGCCCAGCGCCTTTAGCACCGAGGTCGACTGAGGGATGAAGGCCGGCGTCTGCACCAGCCGCTCGACGTTGAACTCGCCGTTGTCCAGCAGGCTGTCCAGCAGGTCCTTCTTGTGAACCACGCCCAGCGGATTATCGACGTCGCTCTCGCGGGCCACGACGATGCGCGAATAGGGGCAGGTGCGCACCTCCTGCCGCAGCTGCTCCTCGGTGTCGTCGAGGGCGATCCAGAACACCTCGTGGCGCGGCGTCATGGCCACCCGGATGGGGCGGTCGCCGAGGCGCAGGATCTCCTCGATCATCTCCTGCTCTTCCGGCTCGATCAGACCCGAGGCCGTGCCCTCGGCGATCATGGTCTCGACCTCCTCCTGGGTGACGTCGGAACCGTCGCGGTCCTTGACCCCCATGAGCTTGAGGATGGCGGAGGTCGACGCCGTCAGCAGCACGACGAACGGCTTCAGCACCTTGGCCACGGTCGAGATCGGCGCCGCCATCTTGGAGGCGATGGGTTCCGGGAAGATCAGAGCCAGCCGCTTGGGCACCAGTTCGCCGACGATCACCGACACATAGGTGATGAAGACGATGACCAGGACGGTCGAGAACACCTCGGTATAGGCGGCCAGGGCGGGGAAGGCCGCCTCGAGCAGCAGGTTCAGCTCGCCGGCGATGGCCGCCTGGCCGTAGGCGCCGGCGGCGATGCCGATCAGGGTGATCCCGACCTGGACCGCCGACAGGAAATGGGTGGGATCCTCGGCCAGCTTGAGGGCGGCCCGGGCGCCGCGGTCGCCGCGTTCGGACCGGCTCTGCAGCTTGGATTTGCGGGAAGACACGACCGCGAGTTCGGTCATGGCGAACAGGCCGTTCAGCACCACGAGCAGCAGTACGACGGCGATGGCGATGGCTAACATCTAGGGAGAGCGGGACCGGCGCGGCGCGACAGTCGGCGTCCGCCAGAGGGATGATAAGGGGCTTTTTCCCCCTCCGCCACGATTTCCTTCGTGATCAGCGGCTGCGGCCGGCCTCGATCGATCCGTAGGGCCCCGACGAGGCGCTGTCGTACGGTCCCGCCGCCGCGCAGGCCGACATGCCGATCAGGGTGCCGATGAACAGTCCGGTCCGAAGCGCGCGCCGCATGGTTACCAATTCCCTAACGTCCGTGAACCGAACGTAGGCCCCCGATCGGAGTTCCCGGCAAGCGGCGTCCCGCGCCCGGGGAATTGCAGAGGGGCGGCGCGCCTGCGCCGCCCCCCTCAGGCGAACCTGTCCCATCGCGGGATCAGGCCCGGGGTTGTCCGCCGCCGCCCCGCGTGACCTTGTCCGCCCAGCGTTGCGCCACCTGCCCCGCCGCCGAACGGCCGCCGAGCCCGAAGGCCAGCGCCGCGGCCACCGCCGCGGCGCCCAGCACCAGGCCGAAGGCCAGCAGCACCACGTCGTCGGCGATGCCCATGAAGCGCAGGCCCATGGCCGTGGCCAGGGCGATGGTCGCCCAGCGCACCAGGGTCGAGGCGAAGCGGTCGGCCCCGCCCGTGCCCTTGTCGATCAGCCGCGCCAGCACGTCGGCGATCAGCACGCCGGCGGTGATGATGACGCCGCCGACGATCACCCGCCCGGCCAGACCGAGAATCTCCTCGACCGTGGCGGCGAGGGTGGCGAACTCCAGCAGCCGGGCCGCCTCCACCGCGGTGAAGGCGACGATGGCCACCATGACCAGCTTGCCGACCACCCGCGACGGGGTCATCGGCGCGGACGCGGTCGACTCGCCCAGGGCCGCGGCCGTGGCCGGGGTCACATCGCCGGCGTAGGGCGCGGTCGCGGGGCGCTCGGCCTCGGACCGGTCCGAGGCGAGGTTCATCACGCTGCGCACGCTGCGGTCGAAGCCGGTGGCAGGCAGGACGCGTTCGACGACCTGGGCGACCCAGCGGCCGATGAACCAGCCGATGGCCAGGACGATGGCGGCGGCCAGAACGCGCGGAATGGCGTCGAACACCGTCGACAGCACCGCCACGGCCGGCACGGTCAGCGACTCGATGCCGAGCTGCTCCAGCGCCGCAATGGTGATGGGAATCAGCACCAGCACGAACACCAGGGTGCCGACGGCCGTGCTGACGCCGGTCGAGCCCGTGGCCCGCGACAGACCCGCCTTCTCGATCCAGCGGTCGGCGTTGGCCGCCTGCAGGGCCGCCTCGGTGACCCGCCGAGCCAGGGTGGCGACGACGAAGCCGATGAAGAAGATCAGCACCGCGCCCAGCACGTTGGGCAGGAAGGACGCGATCTGGTTCAGAAGGGTGTTGAGCGGGCTGATCACCTGGCCGAGGTTCATCACCCCGAGGGCGGCGACCACGCCGAACAGCAGGATCAGCCAGAAGGCCACGTCGCCCAGGCTGTGGCCGACCGAATGTTTGGGATTGTCGCTCAGACTGGCTTTTGCGGCCCCGGGAATGCGGTCGACGCCCCTGGCCAGAGCCCATTTCGCCGCCTTGCCGACGAACCAGGCCGCCACAAGGATCAGCACCGCCCCCAGCACCTTGGGGGCCCAGACCTGGAGAAGCGCCTCCCAGCCGATGAATTCGTATCGCGTGTCGTACATGCAACCAGCCCGTCTCGCGCCGCGCCCTCCGCGGCGTTCCTTGCGGACGGAAACGGGAGGCGTCCGGCTATGTTCCGCGCCGGGCCGTCCGCAGCATGGGCTGCGGCCGCTGTTTCGCAAAACAAAACCCCCGCCGGATCGCTCCGGCGGGGGTCTGTCTTCAGGTCGGATGACCGAGGCTTACTCGGTGATCTTGGAGACCACGCCGGCGCCGACGGTGCGGCCGCCTTCGCGGATGGCGAA
>JBGTSL010000126.1:0-5979 GCA_041940325.1 Brevundimonas sp. | reverse complement strand
CGGCGTCGGCCTTGTCGGCCGGGCAGATGAAGGTGCGGCTCTCGACGCGGGCCACGTCCTTGGGGTCCGAGGCGGCGTAGTAGCAGCCGGGGCGCTTGGTCTGGTCGAGTTCGCGCAGGGTGCCCTTGCCGATCAGGTCGGCGACGATGGCCGACTTCTCCGCCTCGGAGCCGTCGCACCAGTGGACGCGCGCGGGCTTGGTCAGGGCGGCGATCTGCTCCACCCAGGCGACGAGCTTGCGATGCGAGGTCGGGGCCGGGTGAAGACCCGGGATGGCGGATGCGGTCACTCGAACTCTCCTGACGTCTGCCCGGCGATCTGTCGCCGCCGTGGCGCTCCCTTGCGTGAGATCACGCAATGTTTCAGCGGGAATGACACTGAAGCGGACGCGAGGTCAACCGCTGCACGTTTCAACCCTGCGCGGGGTTGGCGGACGCCGGTCCCGGCATTTTTCCGGTCGCGGCGGGGCCCGGCGGGGGGTATCGGGGCTCCATGCAGACGATGGATGCGATCAGCGCGACTCCCGAGGGGGCCCTCGCCTCGGCCGCCGCGGCGCGGAACCGGGAGCCGATTCTGGCGGTGCTGAAGGCCCATATGCCAGGGCGGGGACGGGTGCTGGAGATCGCAGCCGGGTCGGGCGAGCATGCCGTGGCCTTTGCCGCCGCCCTGCCCGGGCTTGAGTGGACGCCGAGCGATCCGTCGGCGGAGGCGCGGACCAGCATCGCGGCCTGGGCGGAACAGGCGGGCCTGCCGAATCTGGGGCCGCCGCGGGCGCTGGACATGCTGGACGAGGCGACATGGCCGGAAGGGCGCTTCGCGGCGGTGGTCTGCATCAACATGATCCACATCAGCCCGTGGGCGGCGACGGAGGGGTTGATGCGGCTGGCCGGGCGGGTGCTGCCGGTCGGGGGACTGCTGGCGACCTATGGGCCGTACCGGGAGGCGGACGTTCCGCTCGCTCCGTCCAACGCCGCCTTCGACGAGAGCCTGAGGGCGCGGGACCCGGCCTGGGGGCTGCGGGACCGGGACGCGGTGGCGGCGGCGGCGAAGGCGGAGGGGCTGACGCTGACGTGGCGGGTGGAGATGCCGGCGAACAATCTGATGCTGCTGTTCCGGCGGGTCGCATGAGCCTGTCGCGGACCTACGAGGGCGACGAGCCGGTCCGGCTGAACAAATTCATGGGCCAGGCGGGGATCTGTTCGCGGCGGGAGGCGGATGCGCTGATCGCGGAGGGGCTGGTCTCGGTCGAGGGCGAGGTGGTCACGGACGCGGGCCGGAAACTGCAGCCCGGCCAGACGCTGACGCTGAGCGAGCGGGGAGCGGCGGCGCTGGCGGAGGGGGTGACCCTCGTGCTTCACAAGCCGGTGGGCTTCGTCTCGGGCCAGCCGGAGCCGGGCAAGATCCCGGCGGTAAGGCTGCTGACGGAGGCCAACCGCGTCGGCGAAGGGGCGGTCCCGGCGGCGGACGCCTCCCTGCCCCCGATCGGGCGCCTGGACGAGGACTCCAGGGGGCTCCTGCTGCTGTCGTCCGACGGGGTGGTGGCCAAGGCGGTGATCGGACCGGAGTCGGACCTGGACAAGGAGTATCTGGTCCGGGTGACGGGGGACGTCACCGAGAAGAAGCTGAAGATCCTGCGCCACGGCCTGATGCTGGACGGGCGCCAGCTGAAGCCGGCCCAGGTCAGCCGGATGGAGACCCAGCGGCTGAAATTCATCCTGCGGGAGGGCCGCAACCGGCAGATCCGGCGGATGTGCGCGATGGTCGATCTGGAGGTGACCGATCTGCTGCGCGTGCGGATCGGACCGCTGAAGCTGGACAATCTGCCGGAGGGCCGCTGGCGCATGCTGACGGCGGAGGAGCGGGCGGCGCTGGTCGGGAGACCCGCCTCGAAAAATTAGGTGTGTCAGAGTCGGCAGAGTCGGCGCCGGGAAATTCGGTGTGTCAGAGTCGGCAGAGTCGGCAAGTTCCGGTCGGCCCATGGACCCCGGGCGTTGGTCGGGTGTGTGTTCGATTCAGTTGTCAAAGACCCTGGACGCCCCTGCGGGCGGCGCAACGGGAAGAGTGTACGCCGCCCTCGCCCTCAGGCGGGTTCGTGACGCTGACTTTTTTCCATGGCGTTGAAATCGCGCGGTTTCGTCGCCGAAAGTCCGATGGCTGGCGGCGAATTGTCAGCACGGCGAGAACGTCCGGGGCTCCGCGGCTTCGAAGCCCTCCCGCGACGGAGAGGGCTTCGATCGTCGGCCGCTACTGCACGCGCGCGGCGGCGGCGGCGAGGGCGTCGCTGTCGGCCAGGGGCTCGACGGCGTCGGCGGTGATCAGCACGGCCGGGGCGTCGGCATAGGCCTCGTGCGGGCGCTCGAGGGCGCGCAGGGCGGTCTCGACGCCGTCGCCGAAGGCGAACATCGGCGCGCCCTTGGCCTCGGCGCGGGCGATGACGTCCCGGAGGGCGGCGGCGCCGTCGGGGTCGGCCGAGCCGGCGGGAATGACCACGGCCTTGAGGGCGCCGTTGTCGATGTCGGAGGCCTGGGCGGTGGGCAGGACGCTGGTGCCGCCGACGTTGAGGCCGGCGTCGCCGACGGACATCGGGGCCAGCGACAGGCCGCGCGAGCGCAGCACGGACTCCGCGTCAGGCAGGTCGCCGAAATTCATCGCGCGGCGCATGGCGAGGCCGATGCGGGCGCGGATCGGGGCCGGACGATAGCCGCGGCCGGCGTGGGTGCGGGGGGTGAACGGGGCTTTGCGTTGTGCGTACAAGACGTCTCCTTGGGGGTTGTCGAGGCTCCGGGATCCGCGCCGCTGAAACGGAATCGCCGCCTGCGCGGGCGCGCGGGCGGTGAAGCGGGCGGGTTTCAGGATGAGGAGAGGATGGGGGTTCGGGGGCGGAATTTCAAGCTTTGCGGTTAGCGCAGCCGGTCCGCCGGCGCCCGCCCGGGCCCGATCCTACCAGCCGCTGCCGGGGCCGAAGGTGATCTCGACGCGGCGATTGGCGGCGTCCAGGTGCGGGGTCTGGACGGCGGGGCGGGACTGGCCGAAGGCCTGGGTGGTCATGACCCCGGGGGGCACGCCCTGGGCGGCCAGATAGTCGCGCACATTGTTGGCGCGGCGCTGGGACAGGCCGACGGCGTAGGCGGACGCCCCCTCCTGGGGATCGGCGTGGCCGGCGAGGACGATCTGGACCGAACCGCCCTTGCGGTACTGCGTCACCACCTCGTCGAGGATCGCGCGGGCGACGGCGCTGAACTGGTCCGAATCCACCTCGAAATAGACCATGACCGGCGCCTGCCGCGGCGCGGCGGCCACGGGAGCGGCCCCGGAGGCGGCCACGGGGGCGGCGAGAACGGCCGCGGCGGCCAGGGCGAGCAAGAGACGCATGGGTATCCCCTCCGTGATGCGGTCCGACCTTGCAACGCGCGGATGCGCCGCGCAACCGGCGCGGGGCTGACCGTCCCTGACGACGCGGGATGTCGGCGCGTGTGCCGAGCGTCGCGCGAGCGCCCCGGTGGCGGGTCGGTGGCGGGCGTCTGGCGGGGCGGTGACGCAGGACTGGCGTGGCCGGTCGTCCGCGTTTTGGGCTTGCTGCGGCCATCTGATAACCGAAACCAAAGGAGCCCGTCATGTCCTTCAAGACCGACACCGCCAAGATCAAGCGCTGGCGCGAGGAGCGCCACTGGTCGCAGGAACATCTGGCCGAACTGGCCGGGGTCGGCCTGCGCACGCTGCAGCGGATCGAGAACGGCCAGCAGGCCTCGGCCGAGACGCTCAAGGCCCTGGCCAGCGCTTTCCAGGTCGACGCCGCGGCCCTGGCGGTCGATCCGCGGATCGAGGCGGCGGAGATGATCCAGACCCGCAATGCCAAGGCCCGCTCGGCGGTGCGCCTGTCGTTCGGCATCCACGCCGTCAGCTGGCTGATGGGCATGGCCGTCTTCACCGCCATCAGCCTGAACGCCGGAGCCTTCGTCATGAAAGCCCCCATGCTGTGGTGGACCGTCGGCCTGGTGGGCCACGCGGTGACGGTGGCCCTCGTGGAGCTGGTGGCGCGGTATGACGAACAGCGGGGGAATTGAGGGCGCGAGCGCGGCGGCCGGGCATCAGACGATGGCGGCCCGGTCGGCGCCCAGCCGTTCGGCGTAGAGGTCGAGGGTGCGCGTCCACGCCGGTCGGGCCATGGCGCGGGCGTAGAAGGCCTTCACGTTCGGATAGCCGTCCATCAGGTCCATGTCGCGGATCTGGCGCAGGACCGTGGCCAGCAGCAGGTCGGCGATGGTGAAATCGCCGGTCGCGATCCAGTCCCGGCCCTCGAGCCGGCGGTTGACGCCGTCCAGCACGCGGTGCGTCCAGCCGGTCAGGAACGCCGGCGCATCCCCGGCGTCGCCCATGGCCCCCATGTCCATCAGTTTGAGCGGCTGGATCGGGCCCTCGACGGTGGACAGGGCGGCGAGGCTCCACTGGATGACATGGGCGCGGCCCGCGGCGTCGGCGGGGATGAGCCGGCCGGATTTCTCGGCCAGATGGATCAGGATGGCGGCGGATTCGGTGAGGATCAGGCCATCGTCGTCGAGAACCGGAATCTGGTTGAACGGGCTGAGCGCCGTGAACTCGGGGCCGTTGGTTTCGCCGCCGGTGTGGTCCCAGCCGCGCACCGTATAGGGCAGCCCCATCTCCTCAAGGGCCCACTGGATGCGCAGGTCGCGGGTCAGGCCGTGGGTGACCGGGTGGACGCGGCCGAAGGCGTGGAGGGTGAGCATGGGGAGCTCCGGGCTGGGGCGGAGAGTTTTGCATCCTTCTCCCGATGGGAGAAGGTGGCGGGGCGGAGCCCCGTCGGATGAGGGTCGGTTGCTTCGGTCGGCGTGAGCCGCCGCTTCGGTTGGGGACGCGGCGTCGCTGAAGGCCGACGCTAGCCCCTCACCCTTTCGCGCAAGGACGACGGCTGCGCCGCCGTGCGCTCAAGCCCTCTCCCGCCGGGAGAGGGATGCGAGATGCGGCCCGACCTTCTTCTCCAGCAACGCCACCAGCTCGGGCTGCATGAAATCGTAGTCGTCGGGGATGTCGAGGCAGATGACGCGCTTGCCCTTCAGGTGTTTCCCGAAGCGGCGCTGGAGCTTGGCGCGGTGGGCGCGCTCCATGACGAAGATCAGGTCGGCCTGGTCGAGGTGGTCGGGGGTGAGCGGCTCCTCCGCATCGGGCGCCAGGCCGGCGGAGGCGGTCTCGACGCCGGGGTATGAGGCGAAGACCCGCTCGGCCGTGGGGGAGCGGAGGCGGTTGCGGGCGCAGAGGAAGAGGAGGTTGGTCAGGGGCTCGCCCTCAGCGTGTGCAGGTTCTATGATTGTTGGAAGGATCCCGGCGATGCGTCGCCCGCGGGATCCGTTTCTTTGGCCGACCGACGCGAAGGACGAATGGGCATGGTGTGGCTTGTGTCGCTGATCGCGTGGGGAATCACGCTCCAGACTCCGCCGGCTCCGGCCCCGGATAACGAGGACCGTCGCCCCCAACTCGGCGTCTCGGAATTCAGGGCCAGCTTTCGCGCCGCCGCCATCCGCAGCTGCAGCGAGCGCCTGGTGGGCCATGGGATACCGGGCGAGGAGATCGCCATGGCCTGCCCCTGTATGGCGGACCACGTTCTGGCGGCGATCCCTGACGATGCAGGCCTGGTCAATCCGCCTCCTGCTATTCTGGAGGAGGCCACGGTGACTTGCGCCGCGAAAGCCGAGAGGCTGTTTGGACCGACGAGCGGTCCCAAATAGCCCCCTACAGCGGAATATTATCGTGCTTTTTCCACGGGTTCTCCTGCGACTTGTTCTTCAGCGTCCGTAGCGCCCGGATCAGTCTTCGCCGGGTCCCGTGCGGCATGATCACGTCGTCGATATAGCCCAGGCCCGCCGCCACGAACGGATTGGCGAAGCGTTCCTTGTACTCCGCCTCGCGGGCCGCCAGCGCCTCGGGGTCGCCGGCTTCCTTGCGGAAGATGATCTCGACGGCGCC
>JBGTSL010000125.1:0-5982 GCA_041940325.1 Brevundimonas sp. | reverse complement strand
TGGTCGAGGTTGGAGTTCGGTTCGTCGAGCACCAGCAGGACCGGATCGCCGTACAGGGCCCGGGCCAGGGCCACCCGCTGGGCCTGCCCGGCCGACAGTCCCTGGCCGAACGGCCCGAGAACGGTGTCATAGCCGTTGGGCAGACGCAGGATCAGCTCGTGCGCCCCGGCGGCCATGGCCGCCTTGACTGCGTCGCGGTCGGCGGTCTCCTGATCGACGCCGGTCGAGGTGGCGAAGCGCGAAATATTGTCCTTGATCGAGCCGGCGAAGAGGCTCGGGACCTGGGGCAGATAGCCGATCCAGCGGGCCAGTTCGTCGCCCTCCCGGGCCTCGTACTCGGCCCCGTCCAACCGCACCGTGCCGGCCTGCGGTTTCAGGGCCCCGGCGATGACGCGGGCGAGGGTGGTCTTGCCCGAGCCGCTGGCCCCGACCACACCGAGCGTCTGGCCGGGCTTGAGGGCGAAACTGACCGAGCGCAGCTGGGGCGACTCCGTATCGGGAAATTTCACCGAGACCGCCTCCACCTGCAGCTTTCCTTTCGGGACAGGCAGGGCGGTGCGCTCACGCTCCACCGCCGCCGTGCTGGCGAACAGCTCGGTCATGGTCTTCCAGCTCGCCGCCGCCTGGACCAGCGTCGGCCAGACGCCGACGAGGGTCTCGATCGGGGCCACGGCGCGGCTGAGCAATACCGAGGAGGCGATGATGGCGCCGGGCGAGATGTCGCCGCGCACCGCCAGCAGGGCGGCGAGGCCGAGCGCCGCCGACTGCAGGGTCAGGCGCAGGAATTTGATCGCGCCGGAATATTTGCCGCCGGTCAGCTGAGCGTCGGCCTGGGCGGCGGTGGCGTTGCGGCGCTGCTCGATCTGGCGGGCGATGGACGACTGCCGCATGCCGAGCGCCCGGACGACCTCGGTCTGGCCAGCGATGGCCTCCTGGGCCGAATAGGCCGCGTTCTGCGACTGCATGGCCTTGCCCAGCCGGGGGCGGGTGTCGCGCTCGTTGAGCCAGGCGAGGCTGAACAGGACCAGGGCTCCGACCAGGGTCAGCACGCCGATGGCCGGATGCAGCAGGAAGCAGCAGGCGAGATAGATCGGGGTCCAGGGAGCGTCGAACAGGGCCAGCATGCCCTGACCGCCGATGGCCCCGCGGACGTTGTCGAACTCGCGCAGGGCCTGGGTGTTGGGCGACTTGGCCTGCAGGTCCATCACCCGCGCCAGAACCTTGCCGGACAGCATGCGGTCGAGCCGGAGTCCCGCGCGCAGCATCAGCCGGCCGCGCAGCCAGTCCAGTCCGGCGAGGGCGGCGAGGGCGAAGACGGCGACGATGGTGATCAGCGCCAGCGTGGTCAGGCCGCCGGTCGGCACGACGCGGTCGTAGACCTGCATCATGTAGATGGTCGGCGTCAGATAGAGCAGGTTCACCAGCGCCGAGAACACCGCCGCCCACAGGAAGTGGCTGCGGCACGCCCGGAGCGCCTCGGCCAAGGGCTCCGTGCCCGGTTTGCTGGGAAGCAGATTCTTCAACACGAAGCGGAGGTTTCCTGACGCTTGGGCCGGCCAGTCTAACGGCTTGGCGCGGCGACAGATAGACGATGGATTCCGAACCACAATCGGCCGGCCGGACTGTTCGCGACGAACATCCTGCAAGCCCCGGTCCAACGCACAGCCGCGGCGAAGGTTGACACCGTCATACAGTATGCGCCATACACTGTATGGCACACACTATGTGGCAAGCAGGGAAACCCATGGCGGTCGATCCGGAACTGTTTGAATCGATGCGACTGGAGTTGAGGCGCGGCTCGCTGGTGCTGGCCGTCCTCGCCCGGCTGCGGGAGGAGCGATACGGCTACACCCTCCGGCTGGCGCTGGCGTCCGATGGTCTCGAGATGGAGGAGAGCACCCTCTATCCGCTGCTGCGCCGGCTGGAGAGCCAGGGGCTGCTGACCAGCGAGTGGCGTGAGGAGGAGAAGCGGAAGAAGCGCTTCTACAGGTTGTCGCCCATGGGCGAGGCCATGCTGTCGGCGCTGGCCGACGAATGGCGGGGCATCAACGCCTCGCTCGACAAGATTCTCTGAAACCGGGGGTGGGAGAAATCCAATGGACCTGATTGACCGATATCTGAACGCTGTCGCGGCCCAGTTGCCGCAGGACGAACGCGACGACATCGTTGCCGAGCTGCGCGACCTGATCCTGAGCCGGTTCGAAGCGAGGGAGGAGGCGTTGGGGCGGGCTCTGACCGAGGACGAGAAGGAGGCCATCCTGCATGAGATCGGTCATCCGCTAGTCGTGGCCGCGCGCTACCGCAAGGGCCCGGATTCGCTGATCGGACCCGAGCTTTTCCCCTACTGGCTGTTCGCGGTGAAGGCCGGACTGCTGGTCATGCTGGCGGTGCAGGCGATCGGGTTGTTCATCAATCTTGTCAGCGACCCGGCGGACGCCGGCCAGTCGATCGGCCAGGCCGTCAACGGATTTATCAGCTCGGGTCTGACCCTGGTGGGCGTCGTCACCGTGATTGGGGCCGTGATGGAGCACGTGGGCTACCGCCCGGGCTGGATGGACAAGTGGAAGGTCAGCGAGCTGTCGGCCTTCGGCCTGTCCGATCCGGCGGCGTGGGGCGCGGCCATGGCCGGTACGAAGACGGCGAAGGCCACATGGGCTCCCCGTAGCCTGGGGCGCGCGAAGGCCTGGCCGGGCGGGGAGTATCTGTTCTCCTTCCTGGCCACCGGCGTCTTCGTGCTTTGGTGGATCGGCGCGATCCACTTCCCGGGCCTGTTCCACATCGGCCTGCGCGGCGGGGACGCGGCGGTCACCGGCGCGCCGATCTGGACGACCCTCTATGGGGCCATACTGTTCTATGCGGTGGCCCAGATGGCGGTCGATCTGGTCAGTCTGGCCCGGCCCGCTGCGGTGCGGATGCGGGCCGCGGCCCAGGCGGTCATCGCCGGGGCGGGCCTGTGGCTGACGTGGACGATCTTCGAGGCCGGCCACTGGTTCACCCTGACCCTGGACGGCGAGACGGCCCGGATCGCCGGCGACTGGGTGCTGCTCGACCTCGACCGCCTGCGCAGCCTCGGCGAGGGCGCCCGGGACCTCGTGGGCATCGCCAGCACCTTGTCTCTGGTCATGACCTGGGTGCTGGCCATCGTGGCCATCAGTCTGGTGCTCAAGATCGCCGCCAGCCTGTGGCGGCTGGTGCAGCTGGAGGCGCGGCCGGCGGCCTGACCACGGCGATGTCCGAAAACCGCGAGACTTCGGCGGCGGACCGGCCCATCCTGCGGTCATGGAAAACGCCCGCGACCTGGATCAGGAGGCCTGCTATCGCGCCGTGCTGACACGGGATGCGCGCTTCGACGGGCGGTTCTTCGGCTGCGTGAAGACGACGGGCATCTACTGCCGTCCGGTCTGCCCGGCGCGGACGCCGAAGCGGGAGAACATGGTCTTCGTGCCGACGGCGGCGGCGGCCGAGGAGGCGGGCTTCCGCGCCTGCCTGCGCTGCCGGCCCGAGACGGCGCCGGACATGGGGGCGTGGCGCGGCACCTCCAACACCGTCAGCCGGGCCCTGGCCCTGATCGAGGCCGGGGCGCTGGACGAGGGGGACGTGGACGCGCTGGCCGGACGGCTGGGCGTCGGCGAGCGGCACCTGCGGCGACTGTTCCGCCAGCATTTGGGGGCCGCCCCGGTCAGCGTGGCCCAGACCCGGCGGGTGTTGCTGGCCAAGGCGCTGATCCATCAGACCGACCTGTCGATGGCCCAGGTGGCGTTGGCCTCGGGCTTCGGCAGCGTGCGGCGCTTCAACGAGACCTTCCAGGCCCTGTACGAGCGCCCGCCCTCGGCCCTGCGGCGACGAGGCGAGAAGGTTCACGAGGGCGGGGTGCGCCTCTGCCTGACCTACCGGCCGCCCTACGACTGGGAAGCGATGTTCGCGGCGCTGATCGCCCGCGGCGATACGGTCGAGGGCTGCAAATGGTCGCGGTTGCTGACCCGGGCCATCGACGGCGCCGATGGACGGGTGTCGGTCGAACCGGCGGAGACGGGCCGGGTCTCGGTCTGCGTCGACGTCGATGATCTGAAGGCCCTGCCCGGGGTGCTGGCGCGGGTGCGGCGGGTGTTCGACCTGTCGGCCGACCCGGACGCCATCGGCCGCGACCTGTCGGCCGATCCGGTGCTGGCGCCGCTGGTCGCCGAAGGACCGGGACTGCGCCTGCCGGGCGGCTGGATGGATGACGGCCTCGAGCCGCCGAACGACCGCCTCGAGGATGAAACGCTCGCGGAACGCGCCGAAGGCTGGCGGCCGTGGCGGGCTTACGGCGCCCTGCACCTGGCCATGGCCGGGATCAGCAGCGCAGACCTGAAGGAGACGACCGATGCGAAACGCGCAGCCTGAATCCCTGACCCTCGACCGCGTCGCTACGCCGGTGGGCGAGGTGTTGCTGGTCACGGACGGGGAGGGCGCCGTGCGGGCGCTCGACTTTTCCGACTATGAGGCGCGGATGCTGCGGCTGCTGCGCCGCCACTGCGGGACCGATCCGGTGCTGGTCGAGGACCGGGCGCCGGAGGGCGTGCGACGGGCGGTGGAGGCCTATTTCTCCGGCGAGATACGGGCGCTGGACGGTGTCGCGGTGAAGACCGGCGGCACGGCCTTCCAGAAGGCCGTCTGGACCGCCTTGCGCGCCATTCCGGCGGGCGAGACGCGCAGCTATGGCCAGTTGGCCGCGGCGATCGGGTCCCCGAAGGCGGTCCGCGCCGCGGGTCTCGCCAATGGCCAGAACCCGGTCGCGGTGATCGTGCCATGCCATCGGGTGATCGGGGCCAATGGGACGCTGACGGGATATGCCGGCGGGCTGGAGCGCAAACGCTGGCTGCTGGCGCATGAGGGTGTTGGAGTGGTGTGGCCAAAAGCGGGCCCCCCTTCCTGCCGGACTGCCAGCGAGGGCGGAAAGGGGCGGGTGTCCTCATTTTAACCCCTTGCATTCCCGCCCCATCGGCCTAGATTATTCCTGCTTATGCTGAAAGTGAGCATAAGTCGGCGGCGGACCGGTCAAGGCCTCCGCCGTTCTTCGGGCCCACGATTTGCTCAAATCGAGCAAAAGGGGAGGGGAAATGGCCGACGGCGCCTTTGGACTGAGCAGGGAACTGGAACGGGCGACGGCGCCGGTCTGGGCCAAGGTCCGGGATCACGTGACGCCGCTGGAGTGGCCGGCGCAGGCGGCGCTGATCCACGAGATCAATGCCCTGAAGCGCGAGCGCGACGCGGTCATCCTGGCCCATAACTACATGACGCCGGAAATCTTCCACGGCGTCGGCGACTATGTCGGCGACAGCCTGGGTCTGGCGAAGGAGGCGGCGAAGTCGAAGGCCAAGGTGATCGTCCAGGCCGGCGTGCACTTCATGGCTGAGACCTCGAAGATCCTGTCGCCCGAAAAGACCGTGCTGATCCCTGACCTGAAGGCCGGGTGCTCGTTGGCGGCCTCGATCACCGGCGCCGACGTGCGGCTTATCAAGCAGCGCTACCCCGGCCTGCCGGTGGTGACCTATGTGAACACGACGGCCGACGTGAAGGCCGAGACCGACATCTGCTGCACCAGCGCCAACGCCGTGCAGGTGGTCGAATGGGCGGCGAAGGAATGGGGCGTGGACCGCGTCATCCTGATCCCCGACGAATATCTGGCGCGCAATGTCGCGGCCCAGACCACGGTGGGTATCATCGCCTGGAAAGGCCGCTGCGAGGTGCACGAGCGCTTCACCGCCGCCGACATCGCCGAGATGCGGACCGCCTATCCCGGCGCCGAAATCCTCGCCCACCCGGAGTGCCCGGAGGACGTGCTGGCGGCCTCGGACTTCGCCGGCTCGACGGCGGCGATGATCGATCACGTCACGGCCCGCAAGCCGAAGCAGGTGGTGATGATCACCGAATGCTCGATGGCCTCCAACGTCGCCGGCGACGTGCCCGGCGTCGAGTTCATCGGCCCCTGCAACCTGTGCC
>JBGTSL010000124.1:0-5996 GCA_041940325.1 Brevundimonas sp. | reverse complement strand
CGTCATGGGCGCCGTAGACGAAGAAGCGGCCGGCCCGCACCGGCGGCAGGCCCGACAGCGCCATGGCCAGCCAGTCGGCGTCGGCCAGCTTCTCGACGGTGACGGTCAGGCCGTCGTGCGCCCTGAGCCGCGCCGCGACGCCGCGCGCGTCGTATTCATCATTGGGAAAGGCGTCGATCCGCCAAATGCCCCGGTCCTCGTCTTCCTCGAGGATGGAGTAGGTGGAGCCTTCCAGCAGCGGGTCGGAATCCAGGGACACGGCGGCGGCCTCGGCGATCGCGCGCGGGCCCCTCGCGATTATTTGAACTGCGGACTCGGACATTTCTCAAACACCGCTATCATTGCGAATCGAGACGCGCGCTGGCGCGCTCTCCTGCGCCAGCATCAACCAACTGAACCGAGGGGTCGGGGAAACCATGGCTAAAGCACCGTCCAAGCCGAGCACCGCCAAACCGAAGGCGGCCGCCGCTTCCAAGCCGAAACCGGCGGCAAAGTCGAGCGCCGCGCAGCCGGCCGCCGCCAAGGCTCCGGCAAAGGCCGCCCCGAAGGCCGCCGCCAAGCCGACCGCCAAGGCCGCCCCGAAGGCGGCTCCGAAAGCCGCGCCCAAGGCCGCTGCGAAACCCGCCGCCAAGGCCGCGCCGAAGGCGGCTCCGAAGGCCGCCCCGAACGCCGCCGTCAAGCCCGCCGCCAAGGCTCCGGCCCGGGCCGCCGCCGCGAAGCCGGTCGCGAAGAAACCCGCCGCCGCCCCGAAGGCCGCCGCTCCGGCCGCCGCCGCCCCGGCTCCGAAGCCGGCCCCGGCCGCCGCTCCGAAACCCGCGGCCGCCGCTCCCGCTCCCGCCGCGCCGGCTCCGACGCCGGCCGCCAAAGCCGCCGAGCCGAAGGGCTTCCTGACCAAGGTCCTCGACGCGATCTTCGGCAAGCGCTGATCGGCTCCTGAAACGACGAAGCGCCGGAGGAGCGATCCTCCGGCGCTTTTTCGTGCGCGCTGCGTGATGCGGCGGGTCAGGCTTCCGGCAGGTCTTCCGCGAGGATGGCCATTTCGAACATGAAGCTGCCGGCCTCGTCCTCGTCCTCGAAGACCACGCCGATGAACTCGTCGCCGACATAGACCTCGCAGGAGTCGTTCGGCTTGCCGCGCGGCTTCAGGATGATGCCGCCGGTGTTGAAGGTGCGCTTCAGGTGCGTCTCGACGCGCTTCATGTCGGCGGTGTTCATGCTCGGCCTCAGGTCTGACTTTGAGCGGCGGACCCTAGAGAAACGGGCCCGGCAGGGAAAGTCGTTTTCCATGCGGCGGAGGGGGGCCCCTCCGTCTCGTCGGCTACGCCGCCGATCCACCTCCCCATTGCATGGGGAGGAGAGCTCAGATCACGAAGTCGTAGACCATGTCGGCGAGGGTATGGTCCATGGTCCGCGCCGGGGCGGCCTCGGTCGGGCAGTTGACCAGGCGGGCCGGGACGCCGGCAACGGTGCAGCCGGCGGGCACCGGCTTGAGCACCACCGAGCCGGAGGCGACCTTGGCGTAGTCCCCGATGGTGATGTTTCCGAGCACCTTGGCCCCGGCGCCGAGCAGGACGCCCTTGCCGATCTTGGGGTGGCGATCGCCGCGCTGCGCCCCGGTGCCGCCGAGGGTGACGGCGTGGAGCATGGAGACGTCGTCGCCGACCACCGCCGTCTCGCCGATGACGATGCCGGTGCCATGGTCGAGGAACAGGCCGGAGCCCAGTTTCGCGGCCGGGTGGATGTCGACCTGGAACAGTTCGGACATGCGGCTCTGGAAATGGAAGGCCAGGGCCTCGCGGCCCTGGGTCCACAGCCAGTGGGCGACGCGATGACCCTGCAGGGCCTGGAAGCCCTTGAAGTAGAGGAAGGGCTGCAGCAGCGACTTGATGGCGGGGTCGCGCTCGGCCACGGCGCGCAGGTCGGCGTCGGCGGCGGCGACGATGGCGGGGTCGGCCTCGAAGGCGTCACGGCAGATCTCGCGCACCGACATGGCCCCCAGTTCGGCGTCGCCCAGCTTGCGCGCGATCTGGAAGCCGAGCGCGGCCTCAAGATCGCCGTGCGACAGGATGACGGCGTTCATCTGCGAGGCCAGATGCGGTTCGGCGCGGGCAGTGTCGGCGGCGGCGGCGCGCAGCTGGCTCCACACATCGGAAGACGCGGCGACGACTTCGAGCTTGGGCATCCGGGTCTCCTTCGGCGTCATCATAGGCTCGCCAGCATGGCCTGCGCCAATTCGGGCGGCAGTTCGCCCTCGCGGGCCATATGGTAGGCCCGCAGCGTGGTCGCCACCGTGAACATGTCGCGGACCGAGCCGCGCCCGATCTCGCGCAGCAGGTCGCCGAACGGGACGCGGGCGACGCGGATGAGCTCGGTGGGGTCCGGCGCGACGGGGGCCGGGGTGAAGTCCCAGGCGATCCACGACAGGGCGCGCTCGTCGGTGACGGAGTTGCTCATCTCGGCCTTGAGGGCCTCGCGCCAGCCGGCGGCGGCGAGGCCGGCCTCCTCGGCCAGTTCCCGGCGGGCGCCTTCCATGGGGTCCTCGTGGAAGGGAGCGCCGCCCTCCGGCATCTCCCACGACCAGTTCATCAGGGCGAAGCGCTGCTGGCCGACGAGGGTGACGGTCCCGTCGTCGTGGACCGGCAGGACGCCGACCGACAGGTTCTGAGGCCGCATGACCACATAGTCCGACTGATGTCCGGTCGGGGCGGTGGCGGGGTGGCGGGTGAGACGCATCCACGGATTCTCGAAGACCAGGCTTTCGCCGGCGCTGCGCCAGGGCGGGGGGCGATCCGAGGGGTCGTCCCAGGCGGGAACGGGGCGGTCGGAGTCGAAGGCGTCGCGGGAATCCGTCATGGACCGCATATGGCGCAGAGGGACGCGGACGACTAGCTAGGGTCGCATGACCGACGCCGATCTGGGCCACGCCCTCCCCCTCCCCGTCCCGTCCGCCGAGATGCAGGCGCGGCTGGCGATGCGCCGTTCGGCCCCGGCCCAGGCGCTGATCGGCCCCGGCCCGTCGCGGGCCGAGATCGAGCGCATCCTGCAGCTGGGGGCGCGGACGCCCGACCACGGCAAGCTGTTCCCCTGGCGGTTCGTGGTCATGGGACCGCAGAGCCGCGCAGAGCTGGCGGAGCGGCTGGCGCCGCACGCCGACCGGCAGGGGGACCCGGCCAAGGCGCGCAAGGTGCTGTCCAAACTGACCGCGCCGCCGCTGACCATCCTGGTGGTGTCGACGCCGATCGAGGGGCACAAGGTGCCGGTGTGGGAGCAGGAGCTGTCCGCCGGGGCGGTGTGCATGAACCTCGAACACGCGGCGAATGCGCTGGGCTACGCCGCGAGCTGGATCACAGACTGGTATAGCTACGACCCGCAGGCCATTGAACTGCTTGGTTTAGTGGCGGGCGAGCAGGTGGCCGGCTTCATCCATATCGGGACCCTGGCCGAGCCGGCGCTGGAGCGGCCGCGGGCCGATCTGGCGGCGAAGGTCGACTACCGGAGCTGAGCCAGCACGGCCTCGATGGAGAGGCCGGTGCAGACGGCGAGCGCGAGGGTCACCGCGATCAGGGCGGCGAGCAGCAGGCCTTCGGTGCGGTCGCGGGCGAAGCGCATGCCGGCAGGATGCGGGGATTCGGCCCCGCGGGCGATCAGCGATCGGCGACGCCGGCGAGATAGCGGGCGTGCAGCAGCGGCTTGCCGAGCCAGTAGCAGAGCTCGGCGGGGCGTTCGATGTCCCAGACCGCGAGGTCGGCGGCCGTGCCGGGGGCGATGACTCCGACATCGGTCAGGCCCAGCGCCCCGGCGGCGACGCGGGTGGCCCCGGCCAGCGCCTCCTCCGGGGTCAGGCGAAACTGCACGCAGGCGAGGTTGAGCGCCGCCGTCATCGATCCCACCGGCGAGGTGCCGGGGTTGCAGTCGGTGGCCACAGCCATGGCCACGCCGTGGCGGCGCAGCAGCTCGATGGGCGGCGGGGTGGTCTCGCGCAGCATCAGGAAGGCGCCGGGCAGCAGGACCGCGACGACGCCGGCCGCCGCCATGGCCTGGATCCCCGCCTCTGTGGTGTGCTCGATGTGGTCGGCGGACAGGGCGTTGTAGCGCGCCGCCAGTTCCGCGCCGCCGCCGTCGGAGAGCTGGTCAGCGTGCAGCTTGACCGGCAGGCCGAGGGCGCGGGCCTTGTCGAACAGCCGGGCGACCTCGTCGGTCGAAAAGGCGATGGGCTCGCAATAGGCGTCGACGGCGTCGACCAGCCCTTCGGCGTGGGCGGCGGGAAGGATTTCATCCACAGCCTTGTCCACATAGCGGGCCCGGTCGCCGCGGTGCTCGGGCGGGACGGCGTGGAGGCCGAGGTAGCTGGTGCGGACGCGGACCCCGGCCTCGCGGCCGAGGCGGCGGGCGACGCGCAGCATCTTCAGTTCGCTGTCATGGTCGAGGCCGTAGCCGGACTTGATCTCGACGGTGGTGACGCCGGTGGCCTTGAGGCCCGCGAGACGGGTCAGGGCGGAGGCGTAGAGGGCGTCCTCCGAGGCGGCGCGGGTGGCGGCGACGCTGGAGACAATGCCGCCCCCTGCCCGCGCGATCTCTTCATAGGTGGCGCCGCCGAGGCGTTGCTCGAACTCGCCCGAGCGGTCGCCGCCGAAGACCAGATGGGTGTGGCAGTCGATCAGGCCGGGGGTGACCCAGCGGCCGTCGAGGCTGTGGGTTTCCACAGCCTTGTGCACAGGCAGGTCGGCGCGGGCGCCGGCCCAGGCGATGCGGCCGTTCGCGATCAGGAGGGCGGCGTCCTCGACGGCGCCGTAGGGCTCCGCGCCCTCGACCATGGCCGCCAAACGGCAGTCGGTAAGGAGCAGGTCGGCGCGGATCATCGCGCCTCGAATCCCGCCAGCAGTTCGCAAAACCAGCGGCCGGCGGTCAGGGAGCCGAGGTCGCCGACCTCCAGCGAGGGGTCGTATTCGGTCAGGTCGACGGCCTTCACTTTCGAGTGGGCGCCGATGACCCGCGCGGCGTCGAAGAAGTCGTGGACGGAGACGCCGCCGGGGCGGGCGCCGGGCGAGGCCGGCCACTGGCTGCGGTCGATGACGTCGATGTCGAAGTCGACGTAGATGACCTCGCAGATCGCCGAAAGCCGATCGAGTTCTTCCGCCACGACGGCGGCGAGACCCTGCTCGCGGCAGTCGCGGGCCGTGCGGACGGAGACGCCCGCCGCCTTCGCCTTGTCGTGGGCGCGGCGGGTGTTGGCGAAGGGGGCGAGGCCGATCTGGCTGATGCGGCGGCCGTCGAGGCCGTCCTCGAGCAGGGCCTGGACCGGATTGCCGTTGGTCAGGCCCTGGTCGGTGTCGCGCAGGTCGAAATGGGCGTCGAGGGTCAGGACGCCCACGCGGTCGAGGCCGAGGGCGTGGACGCCGGGGCGGGTGATGGCGTTGTTGCCGCCGATCAGGACGGTCAGAGAGCGGGAAGCCTGCGCCCGCACGGCGTCGCGGACGGGCTCGAAGGCGTCGGCGGGCGACAGGGCCTTCACCGGGACGTCGCCGGCGTCGTGGACGCGGGTGGTCAGTTCGGCGCCGGTCTCGACGTCATAGGTCGAAAAGCGCGGCAGGACGGCCCGGAAAGCCTTCGGGCCGAGGTCGCAGCGCCCGGGCGTCAGGGAGCGCTCGTTCAGACCGGCGCCGATGAGGGCCACGGGAGCGTCGGGGTTGTCGCCGGTCAGGTCGGCGATGCTGTTCCAGCCGAGGGCGTCTGAGTCTGTCATACCCCTCCTTACCCCTCTCCCATCGGGAGAGGGAGGGGCCCGGCGGCGAAGCCGACGGGAGGGAGTGGGGATGGCGGCCGCGGGGCGGCGACGGCGCGGGACGCCAGACAAGGCAACCCCGCTCCCTCCCACGCGCATTGCGCGCGGGCCCCTCCCTCTCCCGATGGGAGAGGGGTATGAGGTGCCCATGACGACTCAACAGACCCCGAACACCCGCGTCATCCGCAGCCCGCGCGGGCCGGAGATGACGGCG
>JBGTSL010000123.1:0-6055 GCA_041940325.1 Brevundimonas sp. | reverse complement strand
CTCGACAAAGGCCCGGCCGCCCATGATCCCGCCTGCGCCGGAGGTGGATTTTGAGACCGACGCTGGCGCGAAATACTCGGCGATACCGCGCTTTTGCTCCGGTGTAGTCGTGGAAATAAGCCAAAGCATAAGGAAAAAGGCCATCATGGCGGTCACGAAGTCCGCATAGGCGACCTTCCATGCGCCGCCGTGATGCCCGTGGCCGGCGACCTTCTTGACCTTCTTGATGAGGATCGGACGATCGCTCATGGACATTGGCGGGCTCGCTGCGCGTCGGTTCGATCCACAGTCCCGGTTTCGCGTTAAGAAGCCGTTTGCGATAACCGCTCACCACGTTCGGCGGCGCCGCTGAATCTGAACTTGCCGCTGCGCCGGGGCTCGCCTAGTCGTGCCGGGTGACCGGTCAAACGCCTCCAGACGCCTTCGACGTCGCCGCCTACCGCCAGGCGCTCGGCGGCTTCGCGACCGGAGTCTGCGTCGTCACGGCCCATACCGACGAGGGGCCGTTCGGCATCACGGTCAACTCCTTCACCTCGGTGTCGCTGAATCCGCCGCTGATCCTGTGGTGCCTTGACCGTGCGTCCTGGCGGCACGACGCCTTCGCCAGCGCCGGGCGGTTCGCGGTCCACATGCTGCCGGTCGAGGATCGCGAGATGTCGGACCGCTTCGCCTGGGGGGTCTGCCGCCTGTCCTCGGACGAGTTCGACAGCTCCAGTCCCGAACCTCCGCGGCTCAAGAACGCCCTGACCCGGCTGGACTGCCTCGCCCGAGACCGCATCGTCATGGGCGACCACCTGACCATCGTCGGCGAGGTGCAGGCGTTCGAGACGCGTCCGGGCGACGCCCTGACCTACTATCGCGGCCGCTACGGCGCCGCGGCCGAACCGAACAGCTGAGGATGCGGGCATGAAGATCGGCTTCGCGGGTCTGGGGGTCATGGGCGGGCCGATGGCGCGCCATCTGGTCGAAGCGGGACACGACGTCGCCGGCTACAACCGCTCGCCGGACAAGGCGCGGGCCTGGGCGGAAGCGACCGGCGGGCGTTTCGCCGCCACGGTGGAGGAGGCCGCGGCGGGCGTGGAGCTGTTCATCCTTTGCGTCGGCAACGACGACGACGTGCGCGAAGTCGTGACGGCGGCCCTGCCGGCGCTGGCGAAGGACGGCGTCATCGTCGACCACACCACGACCTCGGCCAGGGTCGCCCGCGAGATGGCCGACCTGTCGACGGGGCAGGGGGTCGCCTTCATCGACGCGCCGGTCTCGGGCGGGCAGGCCGGGGCCGAAAACGGCCAACTCAGCGTCATGGCGGGCGGCGACGCGGCCGCGCTGGCGCGGGTCGAGCCGGGGCTGATGCACTACTCCAAGGCCGTCAAACACATGGGGCCTTCGGGCTCGGGCCAGCTGACCAAGATGGTCAACCAGATCGCCATCGCCGGCGTCGTGCAGGGATTGGCCGAGGCGGTGCATTTCGCACAGACGGCCGGGCTGGACACCGATGCCGTCTACGACGCCATTTCCAAGGGCGCGGCCCAGTCCTGGCAGATGGACAACCGCTGGAAGACGGCGGCGAATGGCCAGTTCGATTTCGGCTTCGCCGTCGACTGGATGCGCAAGGACCTCGGCCTGGTGCTCGACGAGGCGCGGGCCAATGGCGCCCATCTGGCCCTGACGGCGCTGGTCGACCAATTCTATTCCGAGGTCCAGGCCATGGGCGGCTCGCGCTGGGACACGTCCAGCCTTGCGGCGCGGCTGCAGGCGCGGAAGCCGTCCTAGTCGAGCAGGCGGGAGCCGCCGGTGCGCGGGCCGACGCCGTCAGGCACCGGCACGTCGCTGGCGTCGTAGTTGGCGTTGATGAACAGCGACGGCGAGCCCTTCAGCTGGACTTCCTTGGCGACGATCACGGTCCACGCGCTGTCCCGGGCGACATCCGCCGTGCCTTCGACGATGAGGCGCGCCGAGGGCACGTAGATCACGCCCAAAAGGCTTTCGACATGGTCGGCCGACACCACGAAATCCTGCTGATTCTTGCGCATCGCGCCCATGACAAGGCCGGCGAAGGGGCCGGACTTGCGGCCGTCGAGGTTGACCAGGGCGCTGCCCTTGAACTCGAATTTCGACGCCGAATCGAAGAAGGCGACCACATCGCGCCCTTCCAACCGGGCGTTTTCGTCGATCACCAGATGCCCCTGAAGGAACATGTGTTCGCCAGCCTCGAGAACGACCCGCGCCGTTCCCCGGGCGTCGATGCCGCCGCAGTGTCTGCCGGGTCGGACATAGTGCGTTCCGGAGGTCACGCGGATGCGGTTCGTCAATTCGCCGACAGTGCATAGCAGGCCGAGGCCGCCCCGTCGTTCCAGATCGAGGTTGGTGAAGGGGTCCTGGATCGACGCCGCGCCGGTGTTGGCGGTCGGCGAGATGAAGCCCCGCGCCGTCGTCACGGCCTGGACCGAAGCGGCGGTGATGCTCGCGGCGCCCACGGCCTCGATGTCGCGGTTGGAATGCACAAGGCAGGCAGGGGCGTTGAGCTTGCTCGTATCCCTCACATAGAGGAGCTGGTTGCCGCGGTCGCCGCTGACCAGCACGCACAGCGGCACCATGCCCATGGTCGTCGCGGTCGACTTCGCGTTGAAGTGCCAGCCGCCGGGCGGCAGCAGGCTGGCGAAGAAGGAAGGGCGGTGGCCCTTCAACAGGACCTGGATGGCGCGCTGGCCGTCGACATCGACGATCTCGTAGCTCTCCACCACGGTGGGCGCCTGCTCGCCCCACTCGCCAAGGTGCGAGACGACATAGGCGCGGGCCCGCTCCCTGGCGTTGGAGCCGTCGGTGGCCAGGGAAAGATCGTTGGCGGCGGCGAGGGCGGCGCTGTCGGCGATGTCCTGCAGGCGGATCTTGGACGCCTGGACCTGGGTCAGGTCGAAGGCTCCGGCGCCCATCATCAGGACCGCCGGGAGGATGAGCGCGGCCTTCAGCGCGATCGACCCCCGACTATCCCTTCCGAACCGTCTGGCCCAGGAGATGATCCGCACGACTTTACCGCCTACTCTCCACACCGCCTGCCCCCAACGTGTCCGTTGCAGGTCCGAGACCGCAGGGTGCTTCTACAATCAATAGGTTAAGCTTTCTTGCCTTCCGCCAGCCCCGTAGGCCCCAGTAGCGTTACGCTCAACCGCTCTCCGCGAACGGGCTGGCGGGCCGGCCCGTCTGATCCAGCAGACGTTCGACCGCCGCGCCGAAGGTCGAAAAGGTCAGGGGTTTGGCCAGGGTGTCGTCGGCCCCGAACAGCCTGGCGGTGCGCAGCAGGTCGTGGGGCCCCATGGGTCCGCCCGACGAGATCGCGAGGATCTTCGTCTCCGGGTGGGTGCGCCGCATTTCGATGATGGTCTCCAGCCCGTCCATATTGGGCATGAGCATGTCCAGCACCACCAGATCGGCCGGCACGGTGGCCAGGACCTTGAGAGCCTCGACCCCGTCGCCCGCCTGGACGATGGCGTGGCCTTCGGCCTTGAGCAGTTCGCCCGCGATGAGCTGGATGGTCGGGTCGTCGTCGACGATTACGATAATGGCCATGGTGGATACCGGTCAGACTCTTCAGGCAGGAAAGGGCGGGAACATCAGGCGGCTTCCTCGCGGGGCGCAGGAAGGTTCTGGAAGGGAAGGGGGCGGCTGTAGACATAGCCCTGGATCAGGTGAACCCCCGCCGTGCGGAGGAATTTCGCCTGGTCCCCGGTCTCCACGCCCTCGCACACGACCTGCATGCCCAGCGAACGGCCGACCGAGATGACGGCGTGGATGATGGCGGCCGAGGCGGTGTCTTCGAGGCAGCGATCGACGAAGCTGCGGTCGATTTTGAGCGTCGAGAAACGCAGCTCCCGCAGCGCGTGAAGACTGGTGTAGCCAGAGCCGAAATCGTCCAGGGCGACGCCGACCCCGAGCGCATTGAGGCTGTCGATGGTCGGGCGGGCCAGGTCGATGTCGAGGATGGCGGTTTCGGTGACCTCGACTTCCAGGCGATCCAGCGGGAAGTCGTTGCGCAGGCCGGCCTCGCGGATTCTCGTCGCGAAATCCAGCCGCTGGAACTCGTGGGCGGAGGCGTTGATCGACACCTTTATGTCCGGCCGCGGGCCGACGACCTGCATGGCGCGGTCGAGGACGAAGTCGGTCAGGCGTTCGACGGCGCCCGCGGCCTCCAGTTCAGCCACGAACTCGTCCGGCGCCCGGGTGCTGCCGTCGGCGCGGGTCCACCGGGCCAGAGCCTCGACCTTGCCGGCGAACGCTCCGGCCCGGTCCATCATCGGCTGATAGGCCAGGTCCAGTTCGCCGTTCTCGATCGCCAGGCGGAGGGTTTCGCCGACATCATGAACCGCCGGGGCGGGAGCGCCGTCGGTCCGCAGGGCCGCGAGGGTGTCGGTGAGCAGGCCTTGCACGCGCTCCAGCGCCCCGGGCGTCAGGACGCCGGCCCGGGCCGACGCCTCTATCGCGCCGGTCGCCTCCGCCACGGCCCGGGCTCCGAGACTCAGGCTCATGGACTTCAGGGCGTGGGCCGCCCGGGCGACGGCTTCGGCGTCCTCCTCGCTCCAGGCGGTGGCGAGATCGGCCATGCGGTCGGGCGCGTGCTCCGCGTACAGGGCCTGGATGCGGGCGACGAAGTCGGCCTTTCCGGCCGAGGCCATACGGGCGAGATCTTCCCGCACGGCGGGATCGAACAGGCTGTCAGTCGCCGGAACCTCGACCGGCGCGTCGGCGGGTTCCGCAGGGGCCGCCGTTTCGGGGCTGGAGGTCGTCATGTACCGGGCGCAGTGCAGTTCGAGCGCTCCAGCCAGATCCTGAATCGTGAACGGCTTGTGGACGACCCCGTCCATGCCCGCGTCGCGCCAGGCCTCGGCGGCGGCGCCGATGACGTGGGCGGTGAGGGCGAGGATGATGGCGCGCGGCCGGCCCGTCGTCTTCTCTTCCTCGCGGATACGGATGGTGGCCTCGAATCCGTCCAGCCGGGGCATGGAGCCGTCCATCAGCACCATGTCGAAGACGGCGCCGCGCAGCGCCTCGACGGCCTCCAGTCCGTCCTCGGCGAAGGCGACCTCGACGCCCAGCCGCTCCAGAGCCTGGGCCGCCACCTCGCGGTTGACCTCCGAGTCGTCCACGACCAGCACCTTCGCCCCCGGGAAGCAGATCGCCTGCCGGCCCGCCTGGGCGTCGCCTTCCGCGATGGGCGCCTCCCCGGCCTGCATCCGGGCCAGGGCCTGGATCAGCTCCCCGCGGCGGAGCGGAGCGGGAAGCCGGAACTGCCCGGCATCGCCGGAGAACGACAGATCCACGCCGTCCGGCCCGCGGGCCGTAATACGCACGGCGCAGGCCTGGCCGGGGGTCGCGATCCCGACGCCCAGGCCCTCCGCATAGTCCCGGATCACGCCCGCCGTCTGCTCGCCCGGTCCGGCGATGCTGATCGTCCAGTCCTCGTTGAAGCCGGGGAGGGCGGGCGCGTCGCCGGCGGGGGGCAAGGCGGCGGCGAAGCCGAAGCTCGAACCGACGCCCTCGACACTCTCCAGGCGCCATTGTCCGTCCATGGCGCGGATCAGGCGGTCGCAGATCGTCAGCCCCAGCCCGGTGCCGCCGTGCTTGCGGGTGGTGGTCTGGTCGGCCTGTGAAAAGGCTTCGAACAGCTTGGGCAGCGTCTCGGCGGGGATGCCGGGCCCTGTGTCGACGACGGCGAAGCAGATCTCCCCGGGGCGATCTCCGGCCGTGATCCGGATCACAACGCCACCGGTCTCGGTGAATTTGATGGCGTTGTTGGTCAGGTTGCTGAGAACCTGCCGCAGCCGGGTCGGGTCCGCCGCCACGGGGCCGATGCGCGGGTCGACGAAAACGGCCAGATCCAGCGACTTCTCTGCGGCCCGCTCGACGAACAGGCTGGCCACGTCCTCGGCGATCTCCGACAGATCGACCGGAAGCTGTTCCAGCTCCAGCTTGCCGGCCTCGATCTTCGAGAAGTCGAGAATGTCGTTGATGATGGTGATCGGCGACCGGCCGGACTTGGCGATGACGTCGGCCTGGCGCC
>JBGTSL010000122.1:0-6123 GCA_041940325.1 Brevundimonas sp. | reverse complement strand
CTATTCCTTCCAGGGCGCGCGCCCGGAACGCCTGCGCCGGGAGGCGCAACGCTACGACGCACTGGTGACCGGCTCGGGGGGCCTCTTCGAAGGCGTCGGGCTGGCTACCTCCTTCCGCTCCACGCCAGAGGTGTTGAAATTCGTCGACGCTGTTTTCGAGGGGCCCGAACGCACCGCCGCCCTCGTCGGCGAGGAGATCGGGGCCATTCCGCCCCACGTCGCCAAACGCAAGGGTCAGCCCGGCTGCGTCGACCTGTGGCCGCTGTTCGAGGACGCCAAGCCGCCGGAACCTGACGTCTGGGATCCCGTGGACGCCGAGCCCGGCACCAGCGGCCGCAAACAGCTGGCCGCCCGGCTCGCCGCCGAAATTCGCCGCCGGGTCGAAACCGGCGAGGCGGTGCACGACCGGACATCCGGCGGACAGCGCCCGTGCGGCTACGGCGACTTCCTGATCCTGGTGCGCCGCCGGGACGCCACCTTCGAGGAGATCATCCGGGCCCTGAAGACCGCCGGCGTACCGGTCGCGGGCGCCGACCGGCTGAGGCTGTCGTCGCACATTTTGTTCGACGACCTGATCGCCCTGGCCCGGTTCGCCCTCTACCCCGATGACGACCTCAGTCTCGCCGCTGTGCTGCGCGGCCCGTTCTGCGATGTCGACGAGGACAGCCTGTTCGCGCTCGCCGGGGTCGAGGGTCGGGGCAGGCTGTGGCGCGAGATTCGCCGGCGCGCGCACGAGCGGCCGGAATGGTCCGGGGCCCGGGACCTCCTGGCCTTCGCGCTGGAGAGCCGCGAGCGCGACCCCTTCGCCTTCTTCTCCGGCCTGCTCAACCGCGTCGACGCCTCGGGTCTGTCGGGCCGCGCCCGCGTCCTGCGCAGACTGGGCCGCGAGGCCGAGGAAGCGATCGACGAGACGCTCAACCAGGTGCTCTCGGCCGAGGATCGAGGCGGCGTCGATCTTGAGACCTGCCTCGCCTTGCTGGAGACCGCGGACGTCGAGGTGAAGCGCGAACTCGAGGGCCCCCGGGGCGAGGTGCGAGTCATGACTGTGCATGGCGCCAAGGGGCTGGAGGCGCCGATCGTCATCCTGCCCGACACCACCTCCCGGGCCAAGGCGCAGGGCCCCTCCCTGATGCCGGTGACCCTCGATGACGGCCCGGAGGCCTGGCTGATGTGCCCGGGATCGTCGAAGGAGGACTGTCCCGCCTCGAATGCCGCCCGGGAAGCGCGGCAGGCCCGCACCGACGCCGAGACCCTGCGCCTGCTGTATGTGGCCCTGACCCGGGCCCGCGACCGGCTGATCCTGCTCGGCCGGGCCTGCGGGAATTCGAAGCAGGGCTATGACGACCACAGCTGGTGGGATGTGCTGAGCGAAACCTTCGACCGGCTGGGCGGGGAGGTTCGCGTGGTTGGCGACGGCGTGCGGCGCTTCGGCGCCGATCCGGACCGGCTCGCTCCCCGCGGCCCCGATTTTCCCGACTGCGCCGCCCTGCCCGCCTGGGCCGCCGCCACGCCAGCTCCGGACGCCTCAGCGCGCTACGCGGCCCCTTCGCAGATGGAGGGAACCATCCGCATCCCCGCACCCTCGCCGCTGGCGACCGCCGCCGGCCCCGGCGCGCCGCTCGGCCGCTTCCGGCGCGGAGACCTGATCCACCGCCTGCTCGAACGGCTGCCAGAGATTGATCCCGCCGTCAGGTCCCGGGCCGCGACCCGCATGCTATCCCGGGAGCGGGACCTGACGGACGATCACCGCGAAGAGATGATTGCGGCCGCGTTGTCGGTGCTCGACGACGACCGTTTTGCGCCCGTGTTCGGGCCCGGCTCGCGGGCCGAGGTGGCTCTGTCAGGGGGGGCGCCGGAGCTGCCGCCGGGTGTCGCCGTCTCGGGCCGCATCGACCGGCTGGTGATCACGCCGGAGCGGGTTCTGGTCGTCGACTACAAGACCAATCGTCCGGCTCCGGACCGCGTCGAGGACGCCGACCCGGCCTATGTCCTGCAGCTGGCGATCTATGTCGCGGTGCTCCGGCGGCTCTATCCCGACCGGCCCATTGAGGCGGCTCTGGTCTGGACCGACGGTCCGAAGCTGATGCCGGTCCCGCGCGCCCTGATGGACGCCGCCCTCGCCGGACGGTGAACGTGTCGCGTTGATTTGATCGGCGACGCGCCCCACATCGGTGCCGAACCGCCGGAATCACCTCACCGTGTCCGGCTGAAACTGAACCGCGCGCCGTGACCGGCGCCAAGGAGAGCCCATGGCCACCGTCAAGGTCACCGACGACAGCTTCGACGCCGACGTCCTGAAATCGTCCACCCCCGTACTGGTCGATTTCTGGGCCGAGTGGTGCGGCCCCTGCAAGCAGATCGGCCCGGCGCTGGAGCAGATCGCCGACGAACTGTCGGGCCAGGTCGTCATCGCCAAGGTCAACATCGACGACAGCCCCATGGTCCCGTCGCGTCTGGGCGTGAAGGGCATTCCCACCCTGATGCTGTTCAAGGACGGTCAGCTGGCCTCGATGAAGGTCGGCGCCATGCCCAAGGGCAAGATCGTGGAATGGCTCGCCGAGGCCGGCATCTCGTCATCGGCGGCGGCCTGATCTACTCCGGCCAGGTCTCTCGGCTGGCGCCCAGCACCTCACCCGCGAGGTAGAGCGAACCGCAGATGACCACCCGCCCGGCTCCGAGCTGGAGCGCGCGCTCCAGCGCCTCCGCCGCCGAAGCACAGGCGGTGGCGCCGAGGCCGTGCCCCTGCGCCACCGCCGCCAGAGCCCTCGGTTCGGCCGCCGCGCCGTCGAACGGGACCGTGAACACGGTCGCGCCCGACCCTTTCAGCGCCTCGAAGAAGCCGCCGGCGTCCTTGTTGGCCAGCATGCCGACGATCAGGGCGGTCGGGCGCGGGGCGCGCGCCTGCCGCTCCGCCAAGGTTTCGGCCAAGGCGGCCCCGGCATGCGGATTGTGCCCGCCGTCCAGCCACAGCTCGGCGTCGGCCGCGCGCGCCGCCTCGCCATAGGGCCCGACTGTCAGCCGCTGCATTCGCGCCGGCCAGCGGACCGTCCGCAGGCCTTCGGCGATAGCGCTCTCCGTCAGGTCCAGCTCCAGCGCCACGGCCGCCGCCAGCCCGGCGTTGGCGATCTGATGCGGACCCGCGAGCGCCGGGGCCGGCAGGTCGAGGAAGCGGTTCTGGTCCTGAAAGGCCATGCCGCCACGCTCGGCCCAGGCGTCGAAATCCACCCCCATCACCGTCAGCGGGACCCGCACCGCCTGGGCGGCGACCTCGATTGCGGCCATGGCCTCCTCCGCCTGCCGCGCGATCAGGCCCCGGGCGCCGGCCTTGAGGATGCCGGCCTTCTCCACCGCCACCCCGCGCAGACTCGTCCCGAGGAATTCGGCGTGGTCGAGATCCACCGGCGTTATGACGCTGAGCAGGGGCCGCTCGATGACGTTCGTGGCGTCCAGCACTCCGCCGAGCCCGACCTCAATGATGGCCAGGTCGGCGGGCGTCTCGCTCATGGCCACAAAGGCGGCGGCGGTGGTGCTCTCGAACACCGTGGCCTCGCTGCCCGAGGCGTCGATAGCGGCCTCGACCCGGTCGAGCACGGCGTTCAAAGCATCACCCTCGATCAACCGTCCGGCCAGGCGGATGCGCTCGTTGAAGCGCACCAGATGCGGGGAGGTGTAGGCGTGCACCCTGAGACCCGCCGCCTCGGCGATACAGACTCTGCGGCGGCAGCCGGTGCTGCGGATCGCCCAGCGCACCGCACAAGGCCCGCATCCGCTCCAGTGACAGGTCGATGCGCTGCGGATGGCGGGCGCGAAGCCGTTCCGAGATCGGGTCCAAGGGCCTAGGCCGCCCGGCGCTTCCCGCCCATGAGCATCGACAGGATCCGGCCCAGCACCGCGGGCAGTTCGGCCCGGGTCACGACCCGGTCGACCATGCCCTTCTCCTGCAGATATTCGGCGCGCTGGAAGCCCGGCGGCAGCTTCTCGCGGATGGTGGCCTCTATGACCCGCGGGCCGGCGAAGCCGATCAGGGCCCCCGGCTCGGCCAGATGCACGTCACCCAGCATGGCGTAGCTGGCGGTGACGCCGCCGGTGGTGGGGTCGGTCAGCACCACGACGAAGGGCAGCTGGGCCGCCTTCAGCTCCTGGATGGCCAGGGTGGTGCGGGCCATCTGCATCAGGCTGAGCGCGCCCTCCTGCATCCGCGCCCCGCCGGCGGCGGTGAAACAGACCAGCGGCACGCCGCGGTCGATCGCGGCCCGGGCGGCGGCGATGAAGGCCTCGCCCGCCGCCATGCCCAGCGAGCCGCCCATGAAGGTGAAGTCCTGGACGATGACCACTGCCGGCGTTCCGTCCAGCTCGCCGAAGCCGATGGCCATGGTGTCCTTGCGCCCCGCCGCCTTGCGGGCGGCCGACAGCCGGTCCTTGTAGGGTTTGCCGTCCGAGAACCTCAGCGGGTCCTCGGGCACCTCGGGCGTGTCGATCTCTTCGTACTGGCCGTCGTCGAAGGTGAAGCGCAGCCGCGTCGGCGCGTCGATACGCATGTGCCGGCCCGAGGGCGTGACCCACAGCGACCCCTCGAGGTCCGAGCGATACAGCATCTCGCCGGTATCGGGATCCTTGACCCACAGGTTGTCGGGCGTGTCTCGCCGGCTGACGATCTTGCGCACGCCGGGGGCGAAACGGCTGAGCCATCCGCCGCGCTTTTCCTGCTGGGGCTTGTTCTTGTCGACCATGGCGCGGCCTTTAGACGGTTTCCGGCGTCCGTGCACCCCGGACTGCGTCCGCAAGCGCTCTGACCTTGGCCAGAACGCGGGCCGGCGCCGGTTCGTTCGCCTCAAGCGCCGAGGCCACCTCGTCGACCAGCACCGAGCCGGCGACCACAGCATCGGCGACCCGGGCGATCTCGGCCGCCCGTTCCGGCGTCCTGACCCCGAAGCCGACGGCGACCGGCAGGCCCGAGGCCTTGCGAACCCGTTCGACCGCCGGCGCCACCGAGCCGGCCTGCGCCTCCTTGACCCCGGTCACGCCCGCCACCGAGACGTAATAGACGAAGCCCGAGGTCCGTTCGGCGACGATCTTCAGCCGGGCGTCGTCCGAGGTCGGGGTGGCCAGCCGGATCAGCGACACCTGCGCCGCATCCAGCGCATCGGACAGAGGCCTGGCCTCCTCCGGCGGACAATCCACGACGATAACCCCGTCAACGCCCGCCGCCGCCGCGTCCCGGGCGAAGGCGCCGTAGCCGTAGCTCTCGATCGGGTTGAGGTAGCCCATCAGGATCAGCGGCGTATCGGAGTCGCCTTCGCGGAAAGCCCGCGCCAGGTCGAGCGTGCCCTTCAGCGTCAGGCCGGCCTTCAGTCCGCGCAGCGCCGCGCGCTGGATCGGCGGCCCCTCTGCCATCGGGTCGGAGAAGGGAAAACCCAGCTCGATGATGTCAGCCCCGGCGGCGGGCAGGGCGCGCAGGATCTCCAGCGCCTGGTCGCGGGTCGGGTCGCCGGCCATGACATAGGCCACAAAACCGGCGCGGCCCTCGGCGTTCAGCGCCGCGAAGCGGGCGTCGATACGGGCCGTGGTCATTGCGGGGCGGAAGGCGCGGGCGAATCCGCGCAGATGTCGCCCGGAATGGTGGCGAAAGCGAAATAGCCCGCCGCCCCCGGCGCGACCGGCCGGTTCGGATCGGCGAAGGCGAGAAGCTGGAACGCCGAACAGCCGCCGCCTTCCTTGCGTCGGACGTAGACCGTCAGATTGGCTTCGCCCGAGGCCGCGAGCCAGCCTTGCGAACGGAAGGCCGCGTCGTACTGGTCGGCGACGCCCTGCATGGCGGCCTGGGTCGTGCTCACGCAGAAGGCCCGCGCCGCCAAAGCTGCGTTGCCGCCGCAGGTGGGATCGCCGGCCGTGCCAGGCAGTTCAGGAATAATCAGGTCCAGCGGCGCCGCCGGAGCGGACTGGAGGCCCAGCGCCGCCGTGGCGGCCAGTATCATCATGCTCATTGTCTAGAGTTCCACGCCCAGATGCTTCGCCACCGCGAAGATGTCCTTGTCGCCCCGCCCGCACATATTGAGCACGACATCGCCGCCCTTGCCCACCTCCATCGCGATCTCGCCAATGCGGGCGAGGGCGTGGCTGGGC
>JBGTSL010000121.1:0-6227 GCA_041940325.1 Brevundimonas sp. | reverse complement strand
GACGGTTTGCGCCGGCGGGGGATGTGGACGACGGCGACGCCGTCCATGATCATAGTCTCGCCGACGAAGCCTTCGCAGCTGAGCTTGACCCGCGCGCTCTCGGGCTCGACCTCGATCACGGTGATCAGGATGCGCACGACATCGTCGATCCGCACCGGCTGATGGAAGGCCAGGGTCTGGGAGATGTAGATCGACCCCGCCCCCGGCAGGATGGTGCCGACCACGGCCGAGCCGAACGATGCCGACAGCAGGCCGTGGGCGATGCGGCCGCGGTAGGCGGTCTTCGAGGCGAAGGCGTCGTCGAGATGGACCGGGTTGAAGTCGTCCGAGGCCTCGGCGAACAGGCGGATGCGCTCGTCCGAGACATGGATGAGCTTTTCGGCCGTCATGCCGGGGTGAAGTTCCTCGAGGATGTAGCCGCCCGAGGGATGTGCAGAGACCAGTTCCATGACGGGGGCTTAAACTGAATCGAGGCCGCTCACCACGCCAGATCGAGCATGGCGTAGCGGGCGTATGTGGTCTCGGCCTTCAGCAGGCCGGCGGCGCGGGCCGGATCGAGGCGGCCGTCGGGGCCGCGGGCGGCGTCGCCGTGAATGCCCTGGGCGATGAACAGGCAGTCGAGGCCCTGACGGTTGGCGCCGAGGACGTCGGTGACGACGCCGTCGCCGATGCACAGGATCCGCGAGCGGTCGACGGGCCGGCCGAGCAGGCGTTCGCCCTCGTCGATGGCCAGTTCGTAGATCGGTCCGAACGGCTTGCCGGCCATGGTCACGCGGCCGCCGAGGCTTTCGTAGAGGTCGGCCAGGGCGCCGCCGCAGTAGATCAGCCGGTCGCCGCGCTGAACCACGCGGTCGGGGTTGGCGCAGATCAGTTCGAGGTCGCGGGCGACGCCTTTCGACAGCCGTTCGCGATAGTCCTCCGGCGTTTCGGTCTCGTCGTCCACCGGGCCGGTGACCGAGATGAAGGCGGCGTCGGCGGCGCCGTGGGCGCTGTCGAGCCCGAGGCCCTCGTAGAGCGGCCAGTCGCGGTCGGGACCGATGACCCAGGCGGGGCCGGGCGCCCGCTTCGCCAATTCGGCGCGGGTGGCGTCGCCGGAGGTGACGAAGGCCTTCCAGCTGTCGCGCGGCACGCCGAGCCGGTCCAGCTGGGCCACCACGTCGGAGGAGGGACGCGGGGAATTGGAGATGAGGACGACATGGCCGCCCTCGTGGTTGAAGCGGGTCAGGGCGGCGCAGGCGTCGGGCCAGCTTTCGCGGCCGTTGTGGATCACGCCCCAGACGTCGCAGAGCAGGATGTCGTAGTCGGCGGCGATCTCGCCGAGACCGGTCAGGGCGTGGGGGAGGGTCATCCGCGGCTGATAGCCGGTTCGGAGGAGGGGGTGAAGGGCAGGGGCCGCCCCCGGAGTTTTACCCGGATGAAACCCGGAAAGACGGCGGGGCAGGGTCGGCAGAATCGGCATGGTCGGCGCGGGCACAGGGGTGTGCAGAGTCGGCAGAGTCGACATCGCCGACGGAAGGGACACGGCTGGAGCGGCGGTCGGGGGGTGGGGTTGGCAAGGAGCAGCGGTTGCATGGGAGCATTATAGGCCGGCGGGTCCCTCAGGCGGATTGGTGACGCTGGCGGAGGAGGGATGTTGTTCGGAAACAGCGGGTTGGCGTCTGCAAGTTTGATGGCTGCGCATGAACTTGCAGCGCAGCAATTGCCGCTTTCGTCATCCTCCGGCGGGCGCAGCGAGACCGGGGGACCCAGCGGCGCGCGCGAGCGCGAAGCTGTTTGGGGGCGCCGGCGCTCATGACAGCCTGCCTGAACAGATCGCCGTCGGCGCCGCTGGGTCCCCCGGTCTGCGCGGCTGCGCCGCTTGCCGGAGGATGACGAAAGGGGGAACGCGGCCGCTTGCACGGGTGTTGTCCCCGGAGCGGGGCAGAGGGAGAGACGCGATGCGACATCTGTTGACCATGAGCGCCATCGGAGCCTGCGGGCTGGTGATGGCCGGCTGCGCCACCACCGACAACTACGCCTCGGCCTGCGAGCGCGACTACGCCGAGAACCGCAACCGGGCCATGGCGGCCGGGTCGGTGCTGGGCGCGGCGATCGGCGCCGCGGTGGCCGGCGACGAGGACCGCGAGGCCGGAGCGGCCATCGGCGCGGCGGCCGGCTATCTGATCGGCCGAGAACTGTCGGCGGAGGAGGATCCCTGCGGCTACGGCTTCGGGGGCTACAACCGCGACTACCGCTACGGCCGCGAGCGGGTCTACTGGCGCGACGACTACCGGCGCTGGTGATCGGCGATCCGGCGGGCGAGGCGGGCGCCGGCGGCCGCCGCGAGGCCGAGGGCCAGCAGGCCGGCGCCGATGCGGTCCCAGGCCCCGTCCGCCAGCAGGGCGCCGACCAGGCCGATCAGGCTGACGACGGCGATCGCCAGCGGCGCGCCGAAGATCGCCCGGACTCCCAGATCGCGGCGGCTCATGCTGGCCGCCCCCGGCGCGCCAGCCACAGGTAGAGGCCCGACCCCAGTACGAAGACGGTGACCAGGTCGAGCGCCGCCCAGACGATCTTCAGGCCGAGGCCGCCGTAGTCGCCGAAATGGAGCGGCTGGGAGAGGGACAGGGCCTTCACATACCACGGCGAGGGCGCGACGGCGGCCAGGTCCCCCGTGCGGGCGTCGATCAGGGCGGGGGTGGTCAGGTGCCGCGTCAGGGGCGTGTCGCCGTGAAAGAAGACGGCGTAGTGGTGCTCGGTCGAATAGTCCGTGCCGGGGAAGGCCACGAACTGGAGCGTGCGGTCGGGCAGGGCCGCCCGGGCCCGTCGGACGGCGGCGTCGAGCGAGGCCCGCTCGCCCATCGGGGCGGGCGAGTCATAGGCCCGGGTCAGGTCGGCGAGGGCCGTATCCTTCCACACCGCGAGGATCGGGGTGGCCAGGGTGTTGACGACGCCGGTGACGCCGACGACCAGCACCCAGGCGATGGTGACCACGCCAAGCAGATTGTGCCAGTCGAGCCAGCGGGTCCGCGCCGCCCGCCCGGTCCTGACGGTCCCGAACGGCAGCCGGCGCATGAAGGGGGCGTAGAGGACCACGCCGGAAACCACGGCGACGACCAGCAGCAGGCCCATGGCCCCGAGGAACAGCATCCCCGGCAGGCCGAGGAACATGTCGGTGTGCAGCTGCAGCAGGAACTCGATGGCCGGGTGGCCGGCGACGAGCGGAGCGGGGTCGCCGCTGGTCTGGTCGATGGGCTGGAAGTTGAACTGGCCGGCCGGGGCGTCGGGCGCGCGGCTGGTGACGTTCACCACCGGCCGGTCCTCGTCGAAGCTCATGAAGGCCGGAACATCGCCGGGGTGACGGGCGAGGGCGGTCTCCAGCACCTGGTCAAGGTCGAGACGCCTCCCGTCCGCGTGCGCCGGGGCCCACGGCTCGTCCAGCAGGACCTCGTTGAGCTCGTGGCTGAACACCAGCGGCAGGCCCGTGACGCACAGCATCAGCAGGAAGACGGTCGAGATGAGGCTCGACCACGTGTGGACCCACGACCAGGCGCGGATGGTGCGGGTCTTCATCCGGTTCAGAATTCCGTCGAGATCGACAGCCTGACGGTGCGCGGCGCGCCCAGCGTCAGATAGTTGGCGCCGGGATAGCCGCCGACGGCGACCCAGTGATCCTCGTCGGCGAGGTTCTCGACGCGGGCGCGCAGGGCCACGGGACGGCCCAAGGCCTCGGCCTCGTAACGGATGCCGGCGTCGAAGCGCGTCCAGGCGTCCAGCTGGACGGTGTTGGCGGCGTTGGCCTGCTGTTCGCCGGTGTGGACGGCGCGGGCCTCCAGCGTCAGGCCGGCGACCTGCGGCAGGTCCCATTCGACGTTGAGGTTGGCCTGGAATTCCGGAACGCCGATCGGCTCGCGGCCGGTCAGGGCGATCTCGGACTCCATCCAGGTCGCGCCGCCGAGGAGCCGGAGGCCCAGGGCGGGTTCGCCGAAGACGCTGAGCTCCACGCCCGTGTTCTTCTGCTCGCCGCCGGCGCCGTAGACGCCGCTGGGCGGGGTCGAACCGGGGGTCGGGACGACCAGTTCGCTCTGCAACGTCGAGCGGAACAGGCCGAGCGACCCCCCGAAGGTCCCCGCGTCGTATTTGGCGCCCAGTTCGACCTGTTCGCCGACGAAGGGATCGAGAACCTCGCCGGCGTTCTCGACCGCGACGCCGCCGACGACGGCCGGCGCGATCTTTCCGGGGATCAGGGCCTCGGCGTAGTTGGCGTAAAGGGAGACGCCGTCGGCGGGCTTGTAGACCACCGCGAAGACCGGCGTCGTCGCCTCGCCCTCATAGGCGGAAGCGAGCGCCCCGCTGTTGTAGTCATAGGTCCGCGTCTCGATCCGCTGGTGGCGGACGCCGACCGTGGCCAGCAGCCGGCCGTCCATGAAGGACATCATGTCGGCGATGGCGACGCTGCCGTTGTCGACCCGCTCCGTGACGCCGGGATCGGACAGATCGCCGCCGGTGAAGAAGTCCGCAGCCGGCGGGGCGACGATCACCGGATTGTAGAGATCGCTCGGGAAGCCGGCGAAGTTGGAGAAGGCGTAGGCGTTGGCGGACTTCGACTGGACCTGCGACGCCGAGGCGACCAGCCGGTGTCCGACCGGGCCGGTGGTCAGTTCGGCCCGAATGCCGATATCGCCGGACCAGACAGCGTCCTCGCGGGTGTTGTCAAAGCGATAGGCGCTCAGCGTCCCGTCCGGCTGAGTCCTCGGATTGGCCAGAACATTGGCTTCCTCGCCGCTGCGGCCGCCGAAGGCCGCCCAGGCGGAGACCGAGTCGGCGAGGTCGAATTCGCCGCGAACGACCCCGAACAGCTGCCGCTCGTCGGTATAGGTCCAGGGCTGGGCGAAATTGCTGTCGGCGGCGGGCGGGGCGGGGATGGCGCCCGCGGGCGTGACGGTCGGGCGCGGGGCGTCGATGCGGTGGTCCTGATAGCCGACATCGGCCGAGAAACGGGCGCGGTCGCCGCGCCGGTCGAGGCCGAGGCCGACGGCGGTCAGCTGGCGATCCTGGGTCTCGATCCCGGACTCGCCGTCGCGCCGGACCAGGTTGAGGCGGACGCCGTAGTCTTCGTCGGGACCGAAGCGACGGGCCAGGTCGGCGGCGAGGTAGAGCTCGCTCTCGCCCTCAAGGCCGGCGGTCAGCCGGTTGAGAGGCGCGTCGGGCGCGCGCTTGGGCGTCAGGTTGAAGGCGCCGCCGACGCCGCTGCCCCCCGGGGCCGCGCCGTTGAGGAAGGCCGTGGCGCCATGGAACACCTCGATGCGCTCGAGGAATTCGGCGGCCACGAACTGGCGGGGCAGGATGCCGTAGAGCCCGTTCAGGGTCATGTCGTCCGAATAGACCGGGAAGCCGCGGATGACATACAGCTCCTGGAAATTGCCGAAGCCCTTGGAGACGCGGACGGCCGGGTCGTTCTGGAGCACGTCGGCGACGCTGCGGGCCTGCTGATCGCGCGCCAGATCGCCCGTGTAGCTGGTCGAGGCGAAGGGGGTGTCCATGATCCCGAGATTGCCGAACAGGCCGACGCGGCCGCCGCGCGCCACCTGGCCGCCGGGATAGGGCGAGGTCAGGGTGACCTGCGAGCCGGTGACCACCACGTCCTCCACCCGGTCGGCCTCGGGCTCCTGGGCCAGGGCGGGCCCGGCGAGGGTCAGGGCGGCGCAGGAGGCGAGCAGGACGGAGCGGAACATCGGGGCGCTTTCGGGTGAAGGTGTCTAGTGAGAACGCGTCGCAATATACGACCTGGCGAGGGCGTTCAACCACCGCCGGCGCCGGCGCCGGGCCGGCCGGCAGCGGCACGGCGTCGCGGGCCGGGCTGACCGGAGAGGGAACGGACGGCGGCGCGGGCGGTTTGACCGGTCTGCCTCTGGAGGAACCGATGCGTCAGATCATCACCGTCTTCGCCGCCGTCGCCCTGGCCGCGTCCGCCGCCGCCTGCAGCCCGCAGTCCGAGCCCGAACCGGCCAACGAGAGCGTGGCCGAGGCCATGCCCGAAACCCCCGACCGCAGCGACACGGCCGCGGACGAGCGGGCCGCCGGGATGGAGACCCCGGGAGCGACGACGACCGGGGAGACGCCGCAGCCGGAACCGGCGCCGACGGTGACATCAACATCGGCACCAGCCAGACCGATGTCATCACGATCGGCGTTGCACCCTTCGCTCGGGTTTCCGAGATGAATCGGGTCAGATGCGCCTTGTAATT
>JBGTSL010000120.1:0-6227 GCA_041940325.1 Brevundimonas sp. | reverse complement strand
TGAACCGTGGCTCGGTCGGCTTCCTGATGAACGACTTCAGCGAGGAAGGACTGCGCGAGCGCCTTGCCGGGGCCGGGCGGGCGGTCATCCACCCGCTGCAGATGGACGCCCGAACGGAAATCGGGACCGTGCAGAGCGGCCTGGCGATCAACGAGGTGTCCTTGCTCCGGCAGACCCGGCAGAGCGCCAAACTCCGCATCACCGTCGACGACAAGGTGCGGCTGGAGGAACTGTCGTGCGACGGCTGCCTGGTCGCCACCGCGGCCGGTTCGACGGCCTATAACCTGTCCGCCCATGGACCGATCATCCCGTTGGACGCCCGCGTACTGGCCCTGACGCCGATCAGCGCCTTCCGACCCAGGCGGTGGCGCGGCGCCCTGCTCCCTCACACCGCCAGGGTGTGCTTCGACGTGCTGGAGCCGGACAAGCGTCCAGTCAGCGCCACGGCTGACAGCTTCGAGGTGCGGCGTGTGACCCGGGTGGAGGTGCGCGAGCGCCGCGACATCGCCCTGACCATGCTCTTCGACGCCGGCCGCTCGTTCGAGGAGCGCGTCCTGGCGGAACAGTTCGCCTCCTGACCGTGTGCACCGGTTCTTAAGTCTGCCCTGCCATCATGGGGAAGGTTCGTCTCGAGGAGCTCGCCGTGAGCAATTCCGCCCAGGTCATCCGCCCGCCCAACACCCTGCGCCTTAAGGTTGGCGGAGCATTCGGCGGCATCGACGCCAGCGCAATCGCCAAGGCCGAGGAGGCGCTGAAGGCGATGTCCTCCCAATTCGGCCAGTGGCTGCAGGACGAGATCGTCAAGCTCGACAAGGCGCAGGGCGACATCAGGGATCACGGCTATAGCGCGGAGACCGCCGAAGCGCTGTATTTCCGCGCCCACGACCTGAAAGGGCTCGGCGCCACCTACCAGTATCCGCTTGTGACCCGGCTTGCCGGTTCGCTGTGCAAGATGATGGATGACCCCGCCAAACGGATGGCGGCCCCCCGGGTGCTCATCGACGCCCATATCGACGCCATCAAGGCGGTCGTCCGCGATCAAATCCAGACGGACGACCACCCGACCGGGCGGGCGCTGGCGGAGTCGCTGGAAGCCGGTGTCGCCGACCACCTGGGCTGACCGGGGCTCCAGCACTTCAAGGGACGCCCGCCATCCGGCGGGCGTTTTCCGTTGTCAGTCAGGCGGCGGCGCCGAGGGCCGGACGGGCCGAGGCCGGCTCCTGGTCGAGCCGTTCCATCAGATAGGCCAGGTCCTCACGCGGCGCGTTCGGACGCTGGGTGAGGAAGCGCTGCAACATCTGCTGACGGAAGTCGCCGCCCGCGGTGTCGGCGCCCTCCGCCTGCAGCGTTCTCCAGGTGTCCACGCCGGCCCGGAAGGCCTGGAACAGGCGGGGCGGCAAGCCGGCGCGGTCATAGATCGCCTTGAGACCCAGCGGGCCCGCGTCGTGGATCATCAGCCACGCCCGCGGATGCGGCGTGCCCGCCAGCTCGGCCATGCCGTATTCGAACAGCGCCATCTGGCCGCGCGCCAAGGCTCTCAGCAACAACGAGCCTGTCAGGGCCCGGCGGGCGTTCAGGCCAGCGACGAAGACCGCGAGGTCGGCGTGGTTCGAGGCCTGATCGACCAGATCGACAGTGGCCCGCTCGCGCGCGAAGGCGGCCAGCCGAATGGCGGTTTCCGGCGCAACGGCGTGTCGGGTGACCAGATGTTCGCGCACGGCGTCGGAGGCCAGCTCCACAAGGCGCTCGGTTACTGACAGGGGCAGCACCTGGCGGTAGGCGATGGCGGCGACGATCTCGGGCGAGGTCCCGAAGCGGTCCACGCAGCGTCCCAGCGCGGCCTCGGCGATGTCGGCGTTGTCGTTGGCCGCCAGTGTCCGCACGGCCTGCTGGCAACCGACCTCTGCCACCGCCGCGGCCACGTCGCGCCCGACCGACGGCCGGCCGGCGACGGCGACCTGACGCAGCGCCGACCCGGCATGGACGACCTCGATCAGGTCCTCGTCCGAAAAGGCCGGCGAGAAACCGATCAGCGGCAGCGCAACGCTGTCGACATCGGCCGCCAGGGCCCGGGCCACATCGCGGGGAATGAGATCCGACGACTTCAGCGTCACAGCCATCGCCCGGCGCACCAGCTCGGCGGCATCGTGGGCCAGCATGCGCAGAATCTTCTGAGCCGCCTCGCGTTCCTCGCCGCTCAGTTCGGCCTTTTCCATGCTGCGGCACAGCTTGTGCGCTGCGGCGGCCCGGTCGTCATCGTCGGTCGCCTTGATCAGGCGACGGATATCGGTCTCGGTCAGGCGGGCGCGGTAGGCGGTCATGATCGGCGCTCTGGGTCAGGCAATACCGGTCAGCATTGGCCGGTCATCCCTAACGGGCGGTTTACCATCGCCGGATTCGCGGTCAGACGCGCGAACTTCCCTCGGGTGCGAACGCGCCGCCGAAGCCGCCGCCCTTGCCATCCCCATCCTGACCGAGCAGCAGGGCGAGCAGACTCTGGTCCTGCTTCAACCGGTCCAGACGCGCGGCCAGCATCTGGTCCCGCTCGGACAATGGCGGTGTCGCCGCTACGGGCGCGGAACCCGCCAAGACCGCCGGCGCACCCTCCCCCGCGTGGCGCTGAAGATTGGCGTGAACCTCGGCCACCGTGGCCGCCCGGCCCTCGCGATAGAAGATGGAGCGGTTGGCGGACGCAGCGGCCGGAAAGATCGCCGCGGCGCTCGCTCCAGGCCGCCGCTCCATGGCTTCCATCAGCTGAGCGGCGCCGGCGGGGCCCAGGAAATGCGCCGCGTACAGGTCGCCTGCGCCCGGCTCGCGCCCGGTGCGTCCACGCAGATAGGCCGCGTTTGAAGCGGTCAGCTCCGCCGCCATCGTCGATGCGGCCTGGGGATCGAATCGCAGGTCGAGCACGACGTTGCGGGCCGAACCATCGACACGCCACCGGCCGTCGGAGCCGCGGTGGATCAGGTCGGCGTACTGGCCATAGCCGTGCTTGGCTCCGTGGGCCTTCACCGTGCCCAGCCACGTCTGTTCGATGAACTGGAACAGCCCGGCCGCGGACGAGGTCCGGGCCTTGGCGGCGGGGTTCATGGCGCTCTCGCGCCGCGCCGTCTTGATCAGGAATTCAGCGTCCACGCCCGTGGCGTTCGAGGCGCGCCTGATCGCCGCCTCGACCCCGCCAGAGGATGGAATCGCTCCGATGTTCATGACCATGACGCTGCGGCTTCGTGGTTAATCAAATCCTAACAGCGTTACGGTCGTCCACAGAGGCTTAACCTTTGCCGCAGACGCCGGTCATGTCGGTTTCATGGCGAAGCTCGCCCAAAACTTGCCCCAACGTAAGCGCTCAACTTGGCCGTGGAACGCTGCGGGGGCGGCGAAGACAGGGATGAACGGCCATGATGATCAGAACCGCTGGCGCGCCCGGACTGGTGAGCCCCTTCAACTATAATGAACGGAAGACGCCCCGCTTCACCCGGACCACCTGGATCGCGCTGGCGATCGTGGCGGCCGGACATGTCGGGGCCGGCGTCGCTCTCTATTATCAACGTTTCGAAATGGCGCCGCCCGTCCCGGCGGATCCGACCGCATTCGACATCGAGATGTTCACCCCGCCCAGGCCGAAGCCGCCGGAGCCGGTGCTGGCGGACAAGCAGCCGGCGCCGCCGAACACCCGGCCCAATCCCCTGCCGGCCCCGCCGACGACCACGGATATCCTGCCCTTGACCCCCGGGGACGAGGTCGCCAAGGGCACGACCATCACCCTGACCGAAAAATCTCCGGAGCCGATAGTGGACAGCGCGCCCGCCGTGGTCAGGCCGCAGCCCCCCGCCGTCATCACCAACCCCCACTGGGAGCGGCAGCCGTCGGCGGACCAATTGATCCGCGCCTATCCCGATCGCGCCCTGCGAGCCGGGGTCGGGGGGCTGGCGACGGTGAACTGCCTGGTCCAGCCGAACGGCCGGGTCGCCGACTGCAACCTTACCAGCGAGACGCCCGGCGGATATGGATTCGGACGCGCGGCGCAGGGTCTGACGCGACATTTCCAGATCAGTCCGCGCACCGTGAACGGCGCGGCGGTGGGCTCGCGGGTCAATATCGCCATCCGCTTCAATCCGCCCCCGGCCGACTGATCAGGCGAACCTGAGCGGGTCGAGGGCCGCGGCGTCCGGAGCGGGCGGGCGGCCCTCGATCCCGTCGGCCACGACCCGAGCCACCCGCGGCCCCAACAGCCAGCCGTTGCGGCGCGGCGCGAGCGCCAGGAACAGAGCGGGCTCGCCCGAGGCCCCCGCGAGGGGCAGGCCGTCGGCGACCGCACCCCTGATGCCCACCCGGATCGGTCCGGCCTCGCCGTCCAAACCGAGCAGCGCCAGGCCAGCCGCCGCCCGGGTCCGGGCCTCCTCCGGGTCGGGGACGAGGTCGCGGCGACCGGGCTCCATCGTCGCGCCGATGACCACTCCCCCGGCGGCCGGCGCAACATAGATGCCCGGCGCGCGGATGACCCGACCGGGCGCCGGCGCCGCCATCAACGTCAACTGGCCGCGGATCGGCTGGATGGAGTTCACCAGGGCGGCGACGGTCGGGGGGAGGCCTTCGACGGCGGCGGCGGCGCCCGTGGCGAGCACCAGGGTCGGTGCGAACCATGTGCGCCCGTCCTCCGCTTCGACCCGCCATCGCCGGACATCGCCGGTGACGCGAGCGACCCGCGCCCGGGCGGCGCCGAGACCCGGAGCGCGGGCCAGGGCGGTCATGGCGGCGCCCGGCTCAATGCGCCAGTCGTCGGACGTGACCAGACCGGTCCGCGTCGTACGAGCCTCGAACCCGAGTCCGCGCAGGCGCGTCACGGCGGCGGGGGCATCGGGGCCCCGCCACTCGGCCCCCTCACGGTGCAGGACCAGGTCGTGAGCCTCGGCGAAGGCGGGCCAGAGATCGCGGGCGCGCCTGAGCAGGCCCGCCTGTTCAGGCGTCAGATCCTCAAGCAGGGACTCCAGCGCCGGGGCCAGCATGCCCGCGGCGACCGAGGAGGCGTTCGGTCCGCCCGGATCGATCACGGTCACCGCATGGCCCCGGCCCGCCAACTCGGCGGCCGTGCAGAGGCCGAGCACGCCGGCGCCGATGACGATCACATCCGGGGAAGAAGTCACGGGCGATCAGATCGACCGCCCGTGACCGGAATGCAAGCGCTACTCGGCGGCGATGGCGGCGGCGCGGCTCTGTTCGATCCGCGCGGTCAGGGCGGCGTGCTGGTCCCACAGAGCCTGGGGCAGCCGGTCGCCGAACTTCTCGTAGAAGGCCGGGATCAGGGCGGCTTCCTCGCCCCAGACCTCGGCGTCGACGTCGAGCAGGGTCGAGAGATGGCCCTCGGAGAGATCCAGACCTGAGAGATCCAGCGCCTCGCGGGTCGGGACGCGGCCGACCGGCGTGTCCACCGCCCCGGCCTCGCCGTCGAGGCGTGCGGCGATCCACTTGAGGACCCGGGCATTGTCGCCGAAGCCCGGCCAGACGAACTTGCCGTCCTCGTTCTTGCGGAACCAGTTCACGAAGTAGAGGCGCGGCAGCTTCGCGGCGTCGGTGCGGTCTTTCATCGACAGCCAGTGGGCGAAATAGTCGCCCATGTTGTAGCCGCAGAAGGGCAGCATGGCGAAGGGATCGCGACGCAGCTCGCCGATGGCGTTCTCGGCGGCGGCGGTGCCTTCCGAGGCCACCGTCGAGCCCATGAACACGCCGTGCTCCCAGTCGAAGGCTTCCGTCACCAGCGGCACCGCCGAGGCGCGGCGGCCGCCGAACAGGATGGCGTCGATCGGCACGCCCTTCGGGTCTTCCCACTCCGGCGCAATGGCCGGGCACTGGCCGGCCGGGGCGGCGAAGCGGGCGTTCGGATGGGCGGCGGGCTCGCCGGACGACGGATCGTGCGGCTGGCCCTTCCAGTTGGTCAGGCCCTCGGGCGCTTCCTTCGTCAGACCCTCCCACCAGACGTCGCCATCGGCGGTCAGGGCCGTGTTGGTGAAGACGGTGTTGGAGGCCAGGGTGGCCAGGGCGTTGCCGTTGGTGTTGCGGCTGGTGCCCGGAGCGACGCCGAAGAAGCCGGCCTCCGGGTTCACCGCGTACAGGCGGCCGTCCTCGCCGATGCGCATCCAGGCGATGTCGTCGCCGATGGTCTCGGCCTTCCAGCCCTCCAGCGTCGGCTGGAGCATGGCCAGGTTGGTCTTGCCGCAGGCCGAAGGGAA
>JBGTSL010000119.1:0-6260 GCA_041940325.1 Brevundimonas sp. | reverse complement strand
GGCTGCGACGCCTACGCCTACGCCATGCTGGCCGCCGGCCGGGTCGATCTGGTGGCCGAAACCGCGCTGAAGGTCTGGGACTGGTCGGCGCTGGTTCCCGTCATCGAGGCGGCCGGCGGCCAGGTCAGCAACTGGCGCGGGGACGCCCCCGACGGCGGCGGCCAGATCCTGGCCGTGGGGGACGCGCGCCTGCGGGACCAGGCGCTGGTCGCCCTGCGCCGCGCGGCGATCTAGGCGGCTTCGGTCGGCTCGCGCTCCACCGGCGGGCCGGGAATGGGCGACAGGTCCTCGATTGGCGAAACGTAGGATCCCATGGCGTCGAACTCGTCGAGGAAGACGGCCCGCAGCTCGTCCGTCTCCATGATGACTTCGTGCTTCGCGCCGGGAATCTCGACGTAGCGGCCGCGCCCGAGACGCCGCGCGGCCCATTTGTTGGTCTGTTTCCAGATCCGGTCGTCCTCGGCCGCCTGGACGATGGCGACGGGAATGCGAACCGACTTCAACGCCTTGGGCTTCAGCGCCCGCTCGCCGGCGTCCAGCGCCACCGCCAGCCAGCCCCAGGTCGGCCCGCCGACCGCGAGGTGGGGGCAGGCGTACAGCTGCTGACGCCACTGTTCGTAGCGGCTTTCGTCGGTGGTCAGGGCGTCCTTCTCGAAGGTGTGGTCGAAGGGATCGTCGGGATCGTCGAGGACATAGTCCCCGGCCTTGCCGTGGCGCAGGTTCCACTTCACCGCCAGCTTGACCGACCACATCGACCGCTTGCCGGTCTTGATGCGCAGCATGGGGCTGGTCAGCAAGGCGCCCGAGAAGCGCTCGTCACCGCCCTGCAGGGTCATCAGGTTGAACACGCCGCCCATCGAGTGGCCGACCATGATCCACGGCTTTGGAGCGCGGGTTTCGTAGGCGTCGAGCAGCCGGGCGTAGTCGTCGAGAAACTCCTCGACCGCCCGGGCGTGGCCCTTGAGGCGGTCGGGCAGCAGCCGCGCCGACAGGCCCTGACCGCGCCAGTCGTGAGCGAGGACGCACCAGCCCCGCGCCAGGAAATTGCCGATCACCTCGAAATACTTCTCGATCGGTTCGGTGCGGCCCGGGCTGACGATGACCGTGCCGCGCGGCTTGCTGGCCGCGAGGGTGGAGGGCGTCCAGAAGGCGGCGCGCAGGCGCAGACCGCCGGCCCCCCGGAACCACTCGCCGGTTCCGCCGGGCGGCGCGGAGGCGCCGGGAACCCCCATCAGGGGGGCGTTGGCGGCGTAGGCGGCGGCTCGGCTCACTCGGGTTTCCTGAATCTCAAGGTCATGCGGTCGCTTTCGCCGATCTCATCGTATTCCGACCGGTCGAAGGTCGGGTCCGGCGGCGAACCGCGCGGCGCCGTCAGTCCCATCGGCGGCAGGGTCTCGACTCCGAAGGGATGATCCTTGGTATCCCTTTCATTCGCGTTGATTTCCGAGGCGGCCACGAAGGCGAAACCGGCCTCGGCCGCCAGCTGTTTGACGAACGCCTCCTGGACGTATCCGTTCGCCGCCGTCGGATCCTGATCCTTCTCGGGTCCCAGCCGGTGCTGTTCGATTCCCAGGACGCCGCCCGGCCGCAAGGCGGCATAGGCGTCGGCGAAGGCCTTCTCGGCGATGCCCGCCGCCATCCAGGCGTGGATGTTGCGCATGAACAGGACCATGTCCGTCGTGCCCGCCGGCGCCACGGGTCCCGAGGTGGGGCCGAATTCGGACAGTTCGACCTCGCCGTACAGACGCCGGTCGTTGGTGAACCGCCTCTGGAAGGCGGCGGTGAGCTGGGTCTGGGCCGGATCGGCGCCCGGCCCGGTCTGGAAGCCCGCCGCGATATAGCGGCCGCCGCCTTCGGCCAGATAGGGCGCGAGGATTTCCGTCCACCAGCCGCTTCCGGGCCAGAACTCGAGGACGGTCATGCGCGGTTGAAGGCCGAAGAAGCGCAGGGTCTCCATCGGATGCCGCCAGACGTCGCGGACGCGATCCTGGGCGCGCCACGGCCCCTCGACGGCCCATTCGAGAGATCCCTTGGGAGGGCCATCCGGCTGGGGCGGCGGCTCGGCGGTCTTCTCCCGGCTGCAGCCGGACAGGACAAGCAGGGCGGCGCCGCCGGAAAGCACGCTCCGACGCGATGCAATTGATCGCCAAGCTTGTGTTCGTTCAGCCATTCAAGTCCCCCGCGAGGCGCCCGCGCCGTACGGTTCGTCCCCGTCGGACGAGGGCTTAACCTTGTTCCCGGGACCGGTCAAAGCCGATGCGGACGCCACGCGCATCAGGCCGGCTTGCGGAACCGCAGGGTCATCCGGTCGCTCTCGCCGATGGCGTCGAAGGCGGCGCGTTCGGCCTCGGTCAGCGGGGTCGGCCGGTCATTGGCGTTGCCTTCGCGCGGGGCGCTGGTGCGGACCGGCGGCAGGGTCCAGACGCCGTAGGGATGATCGCGATCGTCGGCGGGATTGGCGTTCAGTTCGCTGCGCGCGTCCAGCTCGAAGCCGGCGGCCCGGGCCGCCTGGATGATATGGCTTTCGGGCATGTAGCCGGTGGGCGCCGTCTGGTCCGGGTTGAGGCCGTCGACGCTTCGGTGCTGCTCGACCGCCAGCACGCCGCCGGGCTTCAGGGCCTTGAAGAAGGCGGCCAGGTAGGGCCCTGTCCGGCCAGCGCGGTGCCAGTTATGGAAGGCGCGGGCGACCACGACCAGGTCCGCGGTCCCGTCGGCGACGCCCATCCCCTCCAGCGGGCGGTTGACGGCGACATAGGTCCCGCCGGTCGCGGCCGCATAGGGTTCGAGGATATTCCGCCACCAGCCGGCCCTGCCCGGCTCGATCTCGACGATGGTCGAGCCCGGCGTCAGACCCCAGAACGTCAGGGTCTCGAACGGACGGCGGTAGACGTCGCGGGCCACGTCGGCGGCGGGCCGGCCCGGCGAGGCGACGGCGGCCTGAAGCGCCGTGTCCTCCTGGAGCACCGGCGGGGTCATGGCGGCGCGGCGCGCGGTGCGCTGGGCCGGGCTCTCGTCCAGGGTCGGCATGGCGGGCAGGGCCTGGGCGGCGGCCGCGGCCGGCACGGCCAGGCTGGCGGTCAGGGCGAGGGCGAGAAGTCGCATCGGTCGTCTCCGGGAGGTGAGAGCCGGACCCTGCGGACTTCGGGCCCGCCGGGCAAGTCATGTTGCCCCACAGGCGACAGAATGAAGCGCCGGAGAAGCGGGCCCTGACCCCTTGACGGCCTCTTTCGTCTTCCCAAATCCATGACCGGGGACGCCGGTATCGGGTCCTCCAGACCCGGCGGGGCCGATTTCGGGCCGTCGGAGCTGATCTCCCACCGCCGTCCCGGGCCGAAAACGCAGGGGCGGCTCAACCTTGCTGATCCTCAGGAGGATGACCATGCGTACCTATGATTTCACCCCGCTGTACCGTTCCGCCGTCGGCTTCGACCGTCTGGCCGGGCTGCTGGAAAGCGCCGCGCGCACCAGTCAGGAGAACGGCTGGCCGCCCTACAACATCGAGACCACGGGCGAGAACGCCTATCGCATCGAGATCGCCGTCGCGGGCTTCAAGCCCGACGAGCTGAACATCGAGGTCAAGGAGAACCTGCTGACCGTCACCGGGCGCAAGACCGCCAACGATGACGCGGAAGGCCGGAACTTCCTGCACCGGGGTCTGGCCGAGCGCGACTTCGAGCGCCGGTTCCAGCTGGCCGACTATGTGGTGGTGAAGACCGCCGACCTGGTCAACGGCCTGCTGTCGATCGAACTGGAGCGCGAACTGCCCGAGGCGCTGAAGCCCCGCCGCATCGAGATCGGCGGCGGCTCGAAGCTGATCGAAGGCAAGAAGGGCAAGGCGGCCGCGTAAGCGTTCCGGCTTCTGAACCCAAGGAAGGGGCGGCGCTTGCGTCGCCCCTTTTTCGCGTCAGGCGGCGGCGTCGACGTCCATGCCCCGGGCGCCCGTGGTGATCGTTCCGGTCAGCTCGGCCTGTCGCAGGCAGGCGCCGCGCAGGGTGGCGCGGCTCAGATCGGCGTCGGTCAGATTGGCGCGCTTCAGGTCCGCGCCCGAGAGATCCGCGCCCTTCAGGCAGGCGCCGGTCAGGTCGGCCGGCAGCAGCCGGTCGGCGGCGATCATCAACGGACCCAGCTGGGCCTCGCGCAGGTCGGCGCCGTTGAGCCGGGCCCGCGCCAGCCGGGCCCCGCGCAGGTCGGCGCCTTTCAGGTTGACGGAGCGCAGGTCGGCGCCCTCGAGATGCGCGCCCTGGAGCTGCACCCCTTCCATGTCGAGGCCGTAGAAGACCGCGCCCTTTGCCGACAGGGCGGTCAGATTGTAGCCGGTGATCGAGCGCAGGGCGCGCAGGTCGACCCCGTCGAACACTGAAGGCTGGCCGTCGACGCCGCCGGTCTCGCACCAACGGGCGTGTTCGGACAGCATTTCGGCGGCCGGCATCTTGTCGACCGGATTGCCGACGCAGCGGTCGTCGGTCAGGACGCCGGTCATGTTGGCGCCGTCGGTCCGCCACATGGCCATCTTGGCTCCGACCAGCACGGCGTCGCGCAGATCGGCGCCGGACAGGTCGGCGCCCGACAGGTCGGCCCCGGCCATGTCGGCGCCCCGGAAGCTGGCCTGCTTCAGATTGGCCCGGACCAGCTTGCAGTCCTTCATGATGGCGTCGGAAAAGTCGGCGGCGACGGCGACGATGCCGGTCAGCTTGGAGCGCTCGAGGTTGGCGCCCGCGAGACAGGCCCCCGTGGCCAGGGTGTCGTTGCGCTGTTTGGCCTCGATCACGCGGAAGCCGAGCTTGGAGTCGGCGGCGGCGATCGCGCCTTCGCGCAGGTCGGCCTCGAACAGGTCGGCTCCGGTCAGGTCGGCGCCGCGCAGGCAGGCGCCGCGCAGGTCGGCCCGCCGCATGCTGGCGTCGACGAGGATCACGTCCTGCATGTCGGCGCCGAAGAAGGTGGCGTTGTCGAGCTTGGCGCCGGTCAGGTCGGTCCCGATCAGGCAGGCCGCGGCGAAGTCGGCGTCGGCGAGATTGCGGCCCGCCAGCGAGAGGCCGGACAGGTCGAGCCAGGCGAAGACGGCGCGGGCGCCGCCGGGCTTGGCCTGCCACAGCCGGTCGTGCCGGGCGCAGATGGCGTCCAGCTCCTGCTGATCGATGCGCCTTCTGGCGGCGGACGAGGCGGCGGTTCCCGACATGGTCCCGCTATGGCACACCAGCGCTTAAGGAAGGCTGAAACGTTTACCCTGTTCCGGGGCCGGTCAGGCGGTCAGCAGACCCTGTTCCGACAGGGCGTCGGCCAGTTCGCCGGGGCTGACCCAGATGCGGGTGTAGCCGGCCTCGCCGAGGCGCTTCAGTTCGGTGGTCAGATCGGCCTTGGGCGAGGCGGCGAAACGGGCGTCGAAGCCGTCGCCCGTCTCGCTGACGCGGACCATCGGCCGGCCGGTCTCGACCCGGTGCAGATAGCCTTCGTAGAGCACGGCGGCGTCCTGGGCGAGCAGGCCGGTTTCGACCTGCAGACCCGCCTTCTTCAGGCGCTCGACGCCCCGGCCGGAGGCGAACGGCGAAGGATCGACGGCGGCGACCACGACCCGGGCGACGCCGGCCTCCATCAGGAAGTTGGAGCAGGAGGTGCGGCCCGAAGAGCGGGCCCCGCACGGCTCCATGGTGACATAGGCGGTCGCGCCCCTGGCCCGGCCGCCGGCGGCGGGGACGGCCTGCTCCTCCGCGTGGGGGCGACCGCCGGGGGCGGTGGCGGCCTCGGCGACGATCTCGCCGTCGCTGACGATGACGCAGCCGACGGCCGGGTTGGGCCAGGTCTGGCCCATGCGCGCCTTGGCCAGGGCGATGGCCCGGCCCATGAAGCGGATGTCGTCGGAAGCCTGCTTCGCGTCGCTCATGGCTCAGGCTCCCGGCAGGGGCGGCAGTTCAGTGGCCCGGGCCTCGTCGAGGTAGCGGGCGGCGGTCGGCCTCAGCTCGGCATCCAGGATGATGTCCAGCGGATTGCCGGTGGGGATTTCGACGCCGACGATCCGGTCGTCGGGCACGGCGAACAGGTGTTTGACGATGGCCCGCAGCGAGTTGCCGTGGGCCGCGATCAGCACGTCCTCTCCGGCCTTCAGGCGCGGCGCGATGGCCTCGTTCCAGTAGGGCAGGACCCGGTCCAGGGTGGTCTTGAGGCTTTCCGTGTCCGGGATGGTCTGACCGGCGTAGCGGGCGTCGGCGGCGAAATCGAACTCGCCGCCGGGGACCAGCGGGGGCGGCGGAACGTCGTAGCTGCGG
>JBGTSL010000118.1:0-6285 GCA_041940325.1 Brevundimonas sp. | reverse complement strand
GCGACGTGGCCTTCGACGAGGCGGCCGCGGTCGCGGGGCGCATCACCCCGGTCCCCGGCGGCGTCGGCCCGATGACCATCGCCTGCCTGCTGGCCAATACCTATACGGCGGCCTGCCGGGCCGCCGGCGTCGAGGCGGAATCGCTGGGCGCTTGAACGGCGACGCCTAACCTCCGATAGTCGCTTCCCCGGGTCTTCACCCTGTCAGGAGACGACGATGAATCCCTTGAACTCCCGGACAGCGGCCATCGCCGCCGTGGCCGTGCTGGCGCCGGCCGTGGCCGGCTGCGGCATCAACGCCATCCCGACCAAGGAAGAGGCCGCCAGGGCGCGCTGGGCCGACGTGCAGTCGGCCTATCAGCGCCGGGCCGACCTGGTGCCCCAGCTGGTGGCCACGGTGCAGGGCGCGGCGATCTCGGAACGGACCATCCTGACCCAGGTGGTGCAGGCGCGGGCGCAGGCGACCGGCGTGACGGTGACGCCGGAGACGCTGAACGATCCGGCGGCTATGCGGCGATACGAAGCCGCGCAGGGGCAGCTGGGGGAGGCCCTGTCGCGGCTGTTGCTGGTCGTCGAGCGCTATCCCGAGGTGAAGTCGAACCAGAATTTCCTCGTGCTGCAGACGCAGCTGGAGGGCACGGAGAACCGCATCAACGTCGCGCGGATCGACTACAACGAGGCGGTTCGGGACTATAACACCTCGCTGCGCACCTTCCCGACGGTGATCTGGGCCAATACGATCCATGGCGGGTCGGAGCCGATGCAGCCCTTCCAGGGCACGGAGGCGGCGCAGACCGCCCCCACGGTCAATTTCGAGGGTCTCAATCCGGCCCAGCCCGGCGGAACGGCGCCCCCGACGACGCCTGGCGCGGCTCCGCCGGCGCAGTGAGTTCGTCCCGCCCTTCGATGATCCGCCTTGGCGCGCTGCTGTTCGCGGTTCTGGCGGTCGTCTGGACGGCGGCCGCCGTGGACGTCGCCGCCCAGGGCGCCGGGGAAATGCGGTTTCCCGCCCTGTCCGGGCGGGTCGTCGACCAGGCCGGTCTGCTGACGCCCGAAAAGGAAGCCGAGCTGACGACCCGGCTGGAAGCGCTGGAGCGCGACACCTCGGACCAGCTGGTGGTGGTCACCGTCGGCAGCCTGCAGGGCCGGGAAATCGAGGACTACGGCTACCGCCTGGGCCGCGCCTGGGGCATCGGCCAGGCGGACGAGAACAACGGGGCCCTGCTGATCGTCGCGCCCAATGAGCGCAAGGTGCGCATCGAGGTCGGTTACGGGCTCGAGCCGATCCTGACCGACGGCCTGTCGGCCCTGATCATTCACAACGAGATCCTGCCAGCGTTCCGCGAAGGCTATTTCGAGCGCGGCATCGAGCAGGGCGTGACAGCCATCGAGGCCCAGTTGCGGCTCGATCCGGCGGAAGCCGAGGCAAGGGCCGCCGCCGCCGACAGTCCGAAGGCGGAGGTCCCGGTGGGTCCGTTGATCATGATCGGCGTGATCCTGTTCCTGATGTTCATCGGCATGATCGGCGCGCTGGGCCGGGGCGGCCGGCGTCGGCGCGGCTCTGGCGTGGGGCCCATCCTGATCTGGGCGGCGTCCGAGGCCCTGCGCAACAGCGGCCGCGGCGGGGGCGGATCGTCGTGGGGCGGCGGCGGCTTCAGCGGCGGCGGCGGCAGCTTCGGCGGTGGAGGCGCGTCCGGCGGATGGTGAACACGCTCACGACCGAGGCCCACGACCGCATCGCGGCCGCCATCGCGGCGGCGGAAAGCCGGACGTCGGGTGAAATCTTCTGCGTTCTGGCCCGGCGGGTGTCGTCCTATCGCGACGTGTCGCTGGGCTGGGCGGCGGCGGCGGCGTTGATCCTGCCGCTCGGCCTGATCCCGCTGGGCTTCGAAGCGGCGTGGATCCCCGGGTTCGCCGACAGCTGGGAGGCGGCGCACCTGGCCGCGCGCGAGGTTTCGACCGGGCAGGCGCTGGGCGCCTATGCCGTAATCCAGGCGGTGGTGTTCCTGGCTGTCTATCTGGTCACCCGCATTCCGGTGGTGACGCGCTGGATCACGCCTCGCGCCATCCGGCGGGCGCGGGCCCGGAACGCGGCCATGCAGCAGTTCCTGGCCCATGGGCTGCACGTCACCGAGGCGCGCACCGGGGTGCTTCTCTTCGCGGCCCTGGCGGATCACCAGGTGGAGATCGTCGCCGACGAAGGCATCTACGCCCGGGTCGACCACGGCGTGTGGGGCGACGCCGCCGAGGCGCTGTCCCGGGGTCTGAAGCGCGGCGATCCGGCGGCGGGGTTCGAGACGGCCGTCGGCCTGTGCGGCGAGGTGCTGGCCGGCCATTTCCCGCCCCGGCCGACCAACCACAACGAGCTCGCCGACCGGCTGGTGGTGATCTGAGCCGCCGCCGGAACGCGTCGCCGGGGGTCGCATTCCTTATGGAAATGGCCTAGCCCGACCGCCACAGAGCGTTTCGGCCGTTCCCAGGACTTCATGCCCCGCCTGCTGACCTACAATGTCCACCGCTGCGTCGGCGTCGACCGCCGGCTGGACGTCGGGCGGATCGCCGACGTCATCGCCGAACACGAGCCGGACATCGTCTGCCTGCAGGAGCTGGATGTCGGGCGCGCCCGGACGGGGCTGGTCGACCAGGCGAGCGCGATCGCCGACCAGCTGGCCATGACCTTCCACTTTCACGCGGCCATGACGGTCGAGACGGAAGAGTATGGCGACGCGATCCTGACGCTGCGCCCGGAGCGGCTGGTCAAGTCGGGGCCGCTGCCGACGATCCGGGGCATACCGGGGCTGGAGCCGCGCGGCGCGCTGTGGGCCGCGATCGATTTCGACGGCGTCACCCTGAACGTCATCAACACCCACCTGGGGCTGGTTCCCCGCGAGCAGCGGGTGCAGGCGGCGGCCCTGCTGGGCGAAGGGTGGCTGGGGCATCCGTCGTGCACCGGCCCGACCCTGCTGACCGGCGATTTCAACGCCACCTCGATCACGCGGCCCTATCAGGCCCTGACGCGGCGGCTGTCCGACTGCCAGCGGGAGCTGGGGCTGCGGCCGTCAGTGAAGACGTTTCCGTCGAGCTTTCCGGCGATCCGCATCGACCATTGCTTCATCAGCCCGGAGCTGGTGGTGACCGGGGTGACCGCCCCCTTCTCTCCCCTGGCCCGAATGGCCTCGGATCATCTGCCGCTGGTGGTCGATTTCGAGTTCAGGACCTGATCAGGGGCTGGCGGTTGCGGTGGGAGCGGCTGCGGCGTTTCCACGGCCGGAAGGCGTCGGAGGGGGACGTCGGGTCGCCCAGCTGGAACTCGGCGATGAACTGCTCGACGGCGGACGGCGGCGTCGCGCCGAGAGCCTGCATCCGGCCGCTGTCGAACCGCTGGATGGCCTCGCCCACCGAGCCGACCACCGCCTCGGCCGCGGCGAACTCCTCGGCGGTCTCGCCGATCCAGTGGCCGATGGTGCGGTGGCGGAAGCGGCGGATGGCCGCCCGTCCCTCTTCGGTCGGGGGAACCGCCGCGACATCGCACTCGCTGTCGAAGCCGAACGAGCGGTTGTTGAGGTTGGTCGAGCCGATGCGCAGCACCTCGTCGTCGTAGATCGACACCTTGGCGTGGACGATGATGCGCTCGCCTTCCGGCGTATGCGGCGCGAAGGCGAAGAAGCGGTTGTTGCGGTCCGCCTGCTCGAGCCGGAACAGCACCTCCGAGCGGGCGGTGTCCATGGTGAACTGGTCGAACCAGCTGGGGCTGGCGCCGGTGGACACGAGCACCACCTCCGGGCTGTCCGGCTCGGCGAGGCGCCCGGCGAGCGCGGCCGCGATCCTCGGAGAGGTGAAATACTGGTTCTCGAGATAGATCAGCTTCCGGGCCCGGCGGATGGCGTCGAGGTGCAGGGCCTCGTTTTCGCGCACCTCGCGGCGGCCCCGCCAGCCCGGTTCGGTGCGGGCGATGCCGACGGGCGTGTCGAGGAGGTCCGGCGTGACGCCGTCCGGCCACGGATCGCCCTCCACCTCCTCCGCGACGACGCGTTCGGACGAGGAGCGAAACCAGCGCTCGCGGGCGAGGTCGCCGAGGGCGCGGGCCGCGGGGCCGTCCATCACGCACATGACTTCGTGGCGGGGCGGCGAAATCCGGCCGGAGGGCTGACAGCGGCGCGGATCGCCGTCGAGATGTTCGCTCGAGTCCCAGCGGTCCGTGGCGACGTCGCCGCCGCCGCAGAACGCCACCGCATCGTCGATGACGACCACCTTCTGGTGATGACAGGCGCCCGGCGGGCTGAGGTTGTCGAGCCGAAGCTCCACCGTCCGCTTGCGGAACCAGCTCTGGGCGCGGTGGGGGAAGAAGCCCTGGGAGGCGGCGATGACCAGCGGCGATTTCCAGATCAGCAGTCGGACGTCGAGCTCGGGCCGCGCCTTGACCATCATGCGCAGCTGGTGGCCGATCTGGGCCTGGTGGTCGTCGGGCAGGGTCTCGGGATCGAGCCGGGTGCGCGGATCGAACTGCCAGCCGAGCATGACGACCGAGCGCTTCGCCTTGTCGAGGGCGGACCGGAGGGCGTCGAAATAGGCTTCGTTCTCCATCAGCACGGCGAAGCGGCCGGCGGTTTCGACCCGCCAGCAGTTGCGGTCCGGAGCCAGCCAGGGCTCGTTGTGAGGGTCCGCCGGGGAACTCATGGATGCAGCCTGACCGATTCGCGTGACGGCGGCGTGCGCCCCAAGCTCTACAGGACGCGCGCCGACCGGTTCCGTTCCACGGCGCCGCCATTCCCGTCAATGGACCGGCCGAATCCCGCGACGGATTGCCCGAACGCGGTTTTCAGGGCATATATGGCGGTCATTCTGGACGGGGGAGGTCGGCGATGCAGGCGCTGATCGAAATGATCATCGGCTTCATCGCGTTGCTCGCGGCGGCGGCCCTGTCGCAGTTCGGCTTGCAGGTCGACGCCCCCAGGAAGTCCGAACGGGAAGTGCACCGGGTCCAGGATTGCGGCGACGCGCCCGCCGCCAGCGTGATCACCGCGGCCGGACGCCGTCCCGACTGCTGATGCCGCGCCGGATTCGTCCGTGCTCGCTTTGCGCGCCGCGAATGAGCCGCTAGGGTCCTGACGGGTCGCGCGCCCCGGCTGCGCGACGTCGCATCCTGACGAGATCGCCGCCTTATGAAGTCGCCCCGCCAACGGCCGCCGCTGAACCTGACCGACCCCGACCCGGAGGCCGCCGGGCTGGCCGACGTCGAAGCGGCCGCCGGGCCGGCGCCGGAACCGCAGCCGGAGAGCGACCGGCCGATGTCGGAGCGCCGGCGCCGCCGTCTGGCGGAAGAGCGCCGGCAGGCCGAAGAGCGGGCCGCAGAGGCGGCCCGGCTGGAGGCGGCGGCGCAGGCCCCCGCCGCGCCCGAGTTGAGCGACTCCGCCGACGCGCCGCCGGTGGCCTGGGAGCCCCCTCCTCCCCCCGCCATGACCCACCGGCCGACCGAGCCCGCGCCGTCGGGGCGGCACGCCTATCTGATCGCCGGCGTCGCGGCGGCCCTGTGGATCGGCGGCGTGGCGGCCTGGCTGGCCTATGAGGTCGGGTCGGGCGCGGCCGATCTGGAGCCGCTGCGCATCGCCGTCTACGCCCTGATCGCGCTGGCCCCCGCCGGCCTCGCCATCATGCTGGCCCACGCCGTGCGTCAGGGCGCCGGCCTCGCCGCCGAGACCCGGCGGGCCCGGGGCCTGTCCGAGGCGCTGATCGCACCGACCGCCCTGGCCGCACAGCAGACCGGCGAGGTGCTTCAGTCGCTGCGTGCCGACATCGATCACGCCACCCTGGCGGCGGAACGCGCCCGCAACGACATGGCCCTGCTCCGAGAGGCGTTGGCCCAGGAGACAACGCGCCTGAACGAGGCGGCCGAGAACGCCGGCCGCACCGCGCGTCGGCTCACCGAGAACCTGGGCCGCGAGCGTGACCAGATGCAGACCTTGGGCATCCACCTGGATACGCAGGCGTCGGGCGTCATCGACGCGGTCGAGCGTGCCGGCTACTCCGCCCGCCCAAGCCAGGCATTGCCGTTGCAAGCGGCCCGTTGGGACCAACGATTTGACGACGAACAACGCCGCTGGCGAAACCGTTTTTTGCTGGCCGTGATTCTCACATCCCTGCAACTCGGTTTACGGTTTCCCCAGCTTCAGCTGGCAGTGATTCTCGAGACGCTACTGGCGATCACTGCGGGGGTCGCGATCCAGGTCTTCGTGGGAGCTGCTTTTTATCGGGATGCCTGGCGACGATTGCGGGCCGGCACCACCAG
>JBGTSL010000117.1:0-6286 GCA_041940325.1 Brevundimonas sp. | reverse complement strand
TATCCACCTTATTTTCGCGCCTCAGTGATCGGGTCTCCGCTCGTGCACATGAGCAAGGATTTCAAGCCTCGCAGGATGCCAGCTTGCCAGAGTCCACAGTGTTTACTGCTGGCCGATAACTCCGTGCCGCAGAATTGGTGTTTCTTACATGTCATTTAAGAGCTAGTCATACCGGCAATTGCTGCCGGAGCGAAGTTGATCCGGGATAACATGAGATAGTCGCTCAAAGGGCTGTGCGTCCACGCCGGCCCCGGGATAGCGGGCGATTCACGCGAAACGGCCGACAGTCGGCCGCTGAAGCAGTCGGCGGAATTCCAACCTAATGACTTGGTCGTCAAGTGGAGGAGAGTGCATGATCCGAAGCCACAAGGTACTGGGTGTTCTTTGCGGGCGTGGTGGCTCGAAGGGATTGCCACGCAAGAATGTCCTGGATCTCGGCGGCAAACCTCTGGTGGCATGGTCGGTTGACGCGGCAAAAATGTCTAGATTGCTGGATCGGACAGTCGTCTCAACCGATGACCACGATATCGCAGAGGCCGCCCGCGCCGCGGGAACCGAGCCGGTCGTGACCGAGGGCGACGGGGCCTTCTACGCGCCGAAGCTGGACTTCATCGTCAAGGACGCCATCGGTCGCGAATGGACCTGCGGCACCATCCAGCTGGACTATGTCCTGCCCGAGCGGCTGGGCGCCGAATACATCAGCGAGGACGGGCAGAAGCACCGGCCGGTGATGCTGCACCGGGCCATCCTGGGGTCGTTCGAGCGGTTCATCGGCATCATGATCGAGAACTACGCCGGGGCCTTCCCGCTGTGGCTGGCGCCGACCCAGGCGGTGGTGGCGACCATCGTCTCGGAAGCGGACGACTACGCCCGCGAGGTCGTGGCGAAGTTCAAGGCGGCCGGCCTGCGCACCGAGATCGACCTGCGCAACGAAAAGGTCGGCTACAAGGTCCGGGAGCACTCGGTCGCCAAGGTCCCGGTCATCGCCGTGGTCGGCAAGAACGAGGCCGCCGAGGGCAAGGTGGCGATCCGGCGGCTGGGGTCGCAGGCGCAGGAGGTGGTCACCGTCGAGGAAGCCATCCGGATGCTGACCGAGGAGGCGACGCCGCCCGACCTGCGCCGGGACTGAGCGCCGCGCTCCCCGCCCCTGGAGGGGGGCTCAGCCGTCCTGGACGGCCAGCCACCGACCGATGTCGCGCGCCAGCTCGCTGCTGAACGGCGCATCGTTGGCGCCGAGGACCGACAGGGTCCAGCCGGTCTCCCAGACCACGGCGTGATAGCCGTCGATCCCGGAACGCGGACCGCCGCCGCCGTGGCCGACGAGGGTGCGCCCGTCGACCGGCCGGACCTGGAAGCCGCGCCCGTACTGGCGCAGCCCGCCGGGCGCGGCGGTGACGAAGTCGGCCAGCTGGGCGGCGGGCATCAGTGCGCCGGACCGCAGGGCGCGGAGGTAGCGGGTCATGTCGCCGACGGTGGAATAACCGCCGCCGCAGCTGTTGCCGCGATAGCCGACGATGTGATCGTTGCGGACCCGGTTTCCGAAACCTAGCCGGTCCGCTTCGGGAAAGGCGTAGCCGACGGCCTTGCGGTCGGTCGCCTCGTCACGACGCAGGTGGGCGCTGGCCGTCATGCCGACCGGGCGGTAGACCTGCTCTTCCAGCAGATCGTACCAGCTGCGTCCGGATACCGCCTCCGCGACTGCGCCGAGGAGGACATAGCCCTCGTTGCTGTAGCCGGCGCGCTCGCCGGGAGTCCACGCCGGGGCCTCGCCTGCGAAGGCCGGAAACAGGTCGGCCATCCGCTCGTAGGGCTTCTGGACGTCATAGGCCGCCCGGTCGAACAGGCCGCCGAGACCGGACGAGTGGGTCAGCAGATGGTCGATGGTGCAGGCCCGGGCGAAGGCCGCGTTCGGATAGTCCGGCAGGACGTCGATCAGAGGTGTGTCGAGGCCAAGCCGACCCTCGCGGATCAGCCGCCCCACGATCAGGGCCGTGAAGCTCTTGTCGGCCGAGCCGAGGTGGAATGGGGTCTGCAGCGTGGCGGGGCGGCTCGCGGCGCGGTCGGCGAGACCCACGGCGCCCTGCCAGACGACCTCGCCGTCGGGCGCCGCGACCAGCACCGCCCCGGCGAACGCGTCATGTCCGGCGGCGTAGCGCACGCGCCGCTCGATCTCGGCCGCCAGCGTCTCGCGGGTTACGGGACCAGTCGGCCCGTCCCGGTCATAGAGGGCCGGGCGCGGAATGGACTGGACCTCGAACAGCCGGTCCGGTTCGTCGCGATCAGGGACCGCACGGATCCAGCGGCTCGTCCCCTGCCGGCGCGCGCGCATCAGGAAGGCGCGCTGGGCCCGGGGACCTTCCGGGATTTGGCGGACTTCGAGCAGGTCGACGCCGCCGGTCAGGTCGGCGACGCCCCGCATCGCCGCGTCGAAAGCGTCGAGCGGCGCCGCGGCGCGACCGGCGTCCGACAGCCGGCTGCCCCAGAAGTCGGCCCGGACCCGGGCGGCGGTCGAGGGATCAAACAGCGCGGCCATCTCCCGACCGAGGACCGAAGCCTCGTCGGTCCGGGCGAAGGCGGGGCCGGACAGGACCGCGGGCGCAGCAAGGGCGCCGAAGGCGACGGCGCGGCGGGAGGGTCGACAGGCGGACATGGGGGGCTCCGAGGAAGATCGCTACGGGTGTAGCGACCCTCCGCCGGCGCTCAACTTACAATCCGGACAGGTGGATTAAGCTTTCGACAGCTTACAGCAGCCGCTTGCGCATCGCCTGGGACAGCATGTCGATCAGGGTCACGGCCACGACGATGATGATCGCGATGGTCGAGACCTGGCGATACTCGAAGGCCTGCAGGTTTTCGAACAGGGCTTGGCCGATGCCGCCGGCGCCGATCAGGCCGAGCACGGTGGCGGCGCGGCTGTTCGACTCGAAGCGGTAGAGCGCGAAGCTGGTCCACAGCGGCGCGACCTGGGGGATGACGCCCCACATGATCTCGTGCAGCCGGCCCGCGCCGGTCGCCTTGACCCCCTCGATCGGACCCTTGTCGATCGACTCGACGGCTTCCGAGAACAGCTTGGCGAGGACGCCGGCGGTGTTCAGGGCGATGGCCAGCACACCGGCCAACGGCCCAAGGCCCACGGCGACGATGAACAGGGTGGCGATCACCAGATCCGGGATCGACCGCATCAGGTCCATGACCCGCCGCACCGGCCAGACCAGCCACGAGGGCGACAGGTTGCGCGACGCCATCAGGCTGAGCGGCACGGCGAGGAAGACGGCGAGGAAGGTGCCCCACAGGGCGATCTGCACGGTGAGCCACATCAGGCTGACCAGCCCCCGCCAGTTGGAGAAGTCGGGGTTGAGGAAGTCCTGCCCGTAGTCCCGCATCTTTTCGGGGCTGGAGAACAGGTTGAGGATGTTGGGCAGGTCGACCCGGTTGAAGGCGGCCAGCAGCATGATGGCGAAACCGCCCCACAGCAGGACATCCAGCGACCAGGCGGCCAGCGACTTCTTCGGCGGCTCGGGAACCTGCTTCGGGTCCAGCGCCGTCGGAACCGGGCGGGGCCGGACGTTGAGCGCGATGGCGATCAGGGCCATGACGCCGATCAGGGCGAAGGGCCACCAGCGCCCGATCAGGGTTCCGGCGCTGGCCGGCGGGGCGACCTCGGGCGGGCGACCCTCGCGCCGCGCCTGGTCGGCCTTCATCTCCCGGATGGGGTCGAGGTAGCTGCTGTCGGCGGAGCGGAACTGCGAATAGTTCAATCCCTGCAGCACCCGCCGCTGGCGTTCGGCGTCGGGGCCGAAGCCCTGGCCGTAGGTGATGAAGAACCGCTTGATGCGGGCCTTCAGGTCAGGCGGCAGGTCCGAACGGATGACGATGCCGGACTCGGGGATCGGCGGCGACTGCCAGATTTCCTCGATCTGGGCGGCGACGTCGGGGTTCTGGCGGCGCAGGAAGACGGTGTTGACCGAGTTGGAGGTGGCGACGTCGACCTGGCCGTTGGCGACCGAGAAGGCGTTGGCCTGATGGTTGGCGGAGCGGACGGTCGAGAAGCACTCGGTCGGATCGATGCCGCGCGGCCCGAAGAAATAGGTCATCGGGGCGAGGGTGCCCGAGGTCGACTGGGCGTCGCCGATGCCGAAGGTGTAGCGCTTGCCGCACCGCGCCACGTCCTCGGCGGTGATGCCCGAGCCCTTCCGCACGATCAGGGTCGAGACGTAGGAATCCTTGCCCTCGATATCGACGGTTCGGGCGATGACCTCGCCGTTGGAACGGTCGATGGCCTGCACGGCCGGCAGGGCCGAGAACCAGCCGATCTGGGCCTGGTTGGCGCGCATGGCCTCGACGAGAACGCTGTAGTTCGAGCCGAAGATCGGCTCGACCGGCAGGCCGAGTTCGCGCTCGAGGTCGTCGAGCAGCGGCTGCCACAGGGGGCCGGAAGAAGCCTGGCCCTCGGCCGACAGGACGGTGAAGACGATCTTCTCCGGGCGTTCGCTCTGGGCGGCGGCGGTGCCGGCCGGCGCGAGGAGGCCGAACAGGACGACGGCGAGCGCCAGGCTGGCGGTGATCAGGGTGCGAAGGCGGCTCATGCTTGGATATCCGGGCCGCCGGCGGCGTCCATGGAGAAGGGATTCGGTCGATCTGACGGGGCGGCGTGGGTTCATGGCTGGACCTCGCGGCTGGCCCGGAGGCGCTGGAGATCGCGCCGGGCGGCCTCCATGGCGGCGGCGTCGCCATCGGCGCGGGCGGCGGCGAGGGCCTGGTCGGCGATCAACTCGCGCACGGGATCGAGATAGTCATCCTCGGCGGCGCTGAAGCGGGAGTAACCGAGGGCGGCCAGCACCCGGCGCTGGCGGTCGGCCTCGGTTCCGGCGCCCTGGCCGTAGGTGAGGAAGAAGCTGCGGATCTTCTCCTTCAGGGCCGGGTCGAGGTCGCCGCGAACCAGAACGCCGCCCTCGGGGATCGGCGGCGAGCGCCAGATCTCCTCGATCTGTTCGGCGACGGCCGGATTGCGGCGGCGCAGGTCATCGGCGGTGACGCTGTTCGAGGTCGCGACATCGACGACGCCGGCGGCGACCTCCATGGCGTTGGTCTCGTGATTGCCCGGCCGCACCGTCCGGAAGCAGACCTCGGGCTGGATGCCGCGGGGATTGAACAGGAAGGTCATCGGGACCAGCGTGCCGGAGGTCGACTGTGGGTCGCCGGCGCCGAAGCTGTAGCGCTGTCCGCAGGCCAGAACGTCGGCGAGGGTCAGGCCGGAGCCGCGCTTGACGATCAGGGTCGAGCGGTAGCTGTCGACGCCGGCGAGATCGACGGTGCGGGCGATCATCTCGGCGTCGGCCTGTTCGATGGCGGCGATGGCCGGCTGGGCCGAGAACCAGGCGGCCTGGGTCCGGCCTTCCTTCATGTCCTCGATCAGCGTGGCGTAGTCCGAGGCGAAATGGGGCTCCACCGGGACGCCGACGGCCTTCGACATGTCGGCCAGCAAGGGCTGCCAGAGCGGACCGGCCGAGGCTTCGCCCTGGGCCGAGAGGATCGAAAAGGTGAGTTCGGCGGGCCCGGCCGTGGCCGGCGCTTCAGCTCCCCGGTCGCAGCCGGAGAGGGCGAGGGCGGCGGCGACGAGGCCGACGCCGAGAAGCCGGGCCGGACTGGGAAGGATCACGTCTTGGTTTCCCAGAACGCGTCCTCGAACTCGGGACCGTAGATGTCGATGAGCTGTTTGGTGTCGAGCCCCGTAGCGGGGCCGTCATACACCACCTGGCCGGCCTTCAGCGCGATGACGCGGTCGCAGTAGCGGATGGCGTAATCGACCTGGTGAAGGGTGACGATGACGCCGAGGCCGTCGCGCTTGTTGAGCTCGACCAGCAGCTCCATCACCTTGCGGGCCGAGACGGGGTCGAGTGAGGCGACGGGCTCGTCGGCGAGAATGGCCTGGGCGCCCTGGACGAGGGCGCGGGCGATGGCGCCGCGCTGCTGTTGGCCGCCGGACAGGGTGTTGGCGCGCTGGGCGGCGTATTCCGAGACGCCGACGCGGTGCAGGGCCTCCATGGCCTTGCGCCTGTCCGCCGCCGGCCAGACGCCGAGGACGCCCTGCCAGCCCGGGATGCGGCCGAGGGCGCCGAGCATGACGTTGGAGAACAGCGACAGCCGGCCGACCAGGTTGAACTGCTGGAAGATCATGCCGAGCTTTTGGCGGGCGGCGCGGACCTGGCCGGTGATGCGGCCGTTCTTCTGGACGGTCTGGCCGAAGACCTCGATCACGCCCTTGCCCGGATCGATGCTCTGAAGG